>CAITEF010000070.1 GCA_903891315.1 uncultured Rhodospirillales bacterium
ATCGCGGTGGATTGCTGCGCTGCGCTTGCAATGACGATTTGGGGTCATTGAGTCTCAACCCAAGATCCAGGAGATCACGACCATGAACACCGCAATGCGCGTCGGCTGTGCCGCCATCGCCGTGGCGGCCCTTTCTGGCTGCGCCGTGCAGCCGCCGACCGGCCCGCGTTCGATTGCGATGCCGCCCGCAGGCAAGAGCTACGAGCAATTTGTCTCTGAAGATGGCTATTGTCGTCAGGCCGCCTCCTACCAGGTCGGCCCTGGCCCGAGCGAGCAACAGACCACCAATCAGGTCGTTGGCAGCACTGCCGTCGGCACGGCGATTGGCGCTGTGGCGGGCGGTGCCATCGGCTCCGTCAGCGGAAATCTCGGTGCTGGCGCGGCGGTTGGAGGTGCCATGGGTGCCTTGGTCGGCGGCTCATCAGGCGCTGCGAATGCGCAGGCGACGTCGGCTGGCCTACAACGACAATACGACATCGCCTACACGCAATGCATGGTCTCCAAGGGCAACACGGTCCAGGCCCCGCCGCAGCCGGTCGTCATCGAGAGTTACCCGTATCCTTATCCGTTCGGCTACTACCCGTATGGCTGGGGCTATGTCGGGCCACGCTATTACCACCGGTATTGATCACACCAATCCGTCATCGTGAGCATCGCCGTAGGGTGGGATGCGCCTTCGCATCCCACCTTTGACACGCCAGACCCGTGGTGGGATGCCCAAGAGCATCCCACCCTACGCCGTCAGAACGCCGCCTCTTCCATCGCCATCATCGCAGCCTTGCCCGCCTTGATCCCCGCCAGGAGCGGCGCGGCCTGCGGCAGGATGCGCTCGATGTAGAACCGCGCGGTCGCCAGCTTGCTCTTGTAGAACTCGGCCTCCGAGGCCCCGCCATTGGCGAGCGCTGCATTGGCGACCTTCGCAGCCCGCAGCCAAAGATAGCCAAGCGCCACAATCCCAAACAGCCGCAGATACTCGGTCGCCGCAGCCCCCGCCTCTTCCGGGTCCTTCAACCCAGCCTGCGCGATATGCCCGGTGGCCAACTGCAATGCGCCGAAGCCCTTGGCGAACGGGCCGACGAGCACGCCGATCTGCGCGTCGTCCTTGTTCGCCTCGATGAACTCCGACACCGGATGGAAGAACGGACGCAGGAAGCGCCCCATATGCGCCCCCATCTTGCGGCCCACGAGGTCCAACGCCTGAATGCCGTTGGTGCCCTCATAGATCATCGCAATCCGGGCATCGCGCAGATACTGCTCCACCCCGTGGTCACGGATATAGCCGTGCCCACCATAGATCTGCACCGCCTGCGAAGCATTCTCGAAGCCCAGATCGGTCAGCAGCGCCTTGACCACCGGCGTCATCAGCGCGGTGAAATCCTCCGCCGATTGCCGACGTTCCGGATCGTTCGAACGCTCGGAAATATCGATCTCGCGCGCCACCCAACCGGCCAGCGCCCGACACCCCTCATTCCAAGCCCGCATCGTCATCAGCGAGCGGCGGATATCCGGATGCACAATGATCGGGTCCGCCGCCTTGTCCGGATGCTTGGCCCCGGACAATGACCGCCCCTGCAGACGCTCTTTCGCGTAGAACACGGCGGATTGATACGCCGCCTCGCCCACGCCAAGCCCCTGTACGCCAACGGCCAAGCGCTCGGTGTTCATCATCGTGAACATCGCCCGCATGCCCTTGTTCGGCTCGCCGATCAGCCAGCCCTTGGCCTCATCAAAGCTCATCTGACACGTGGCCGACGCCTTGATGCCGAGCTTGTGCTCGATGCCTGTGGCCTTTGCGCCATTGCGCGGGCCGAGCGAGCCATCCGGGTTGACCAGGAATTTCGGCACCAGGAACAGTGAGATCCCCTTGATGCCCGCAGGTGCATCCGGCATGCGCGCCAGCACCAGATGGACGATGTTCTCTGCCAGATCATGCTCACCGGCGGAGATGAAAATCTTGTTGCCGGTGATAAGGTACGAGCCATCTTCCTGCGGCACCGCTTTGGTGCGCAGCAGGCCGAGATCGGTGCCGCAATGCGGCTCGGTCAGGTTCATCGTGCCCGACCAACGGCCTTCGACCATCGGCGGCAGATAGATTTCCTTCAGCTCCTGCGAGGCATGGTGGCGCAGCGCGTGATAAGCGCCCTGGGTCAGGCCGGGATACAGGCTGAACGAGATATTCGCCGCGCACAGCATCTCCTCCACCTGCTTGTTCAAGCTCTCCGGCAGCCCCTGCCCGCCCCATTCGGCGGAAGCGGCAAGCGAGGTCCAACCTCCTTCACAGAACGCCTTATAGGCCTCTTTGAAGCCGGTCGGCGTGCGGACAACGCCGTTCTCATAGACACAGCCTTCGATGTCACCCACCACGTTGAGCGGCAGGAGCACTTCCTGCGCCAGCTTGGCGGCTTCTTCGAGGATCGGGTCGGTCAGATCGGGCGTCATCTCCTCGCAGCCGGGGAGCGCGACGAGGCTTTCGGTTCCGATCAGTTCGTGCATCACGAAGCGCATGTCGCGCAGCGGGGCCTGATAGGTCTGCATGGCGTTAGCTCCTTTCGGCGATCAATTGCGAAGCGGCTTGCCGGTCTCAAGCGTGTGCTCGATCCGGGCGAGAGTCTTGGAGGTGTGCAACAAGGCCATGAAATGTTTGCGTTCAAGGCCGAGCACAAACTCCTCCGTCACCGGCGTCCAAGGTTCGGCATCACCGCCCGAGAGCGTGCTGGCGAGGTGGTCGGCGACCACAACGTCATGCTCGGTGGCCTTGCCCAGCGCCCGGAAGCCCCGCACGGCGGAGTCGAAGGCGAGCTTGCCCGCCTCACCCGGTAGCAGGATCATCGCAGGCTCTGGCGGCTTGTAGCCCTCGACCAGCGAGAGCGCCTTTGCCTTGGCATCAGCGAGCAGACGATCCCGGTTCATCGTGATCCCGTCCTGCTTGCGCAAAATCCCCATCGCCCGCGCATCGGCGGCGGATTTGGACACTTGTGCGGTCGAGACCATCTCGAACACCTTCGCCGCTGCTGGCATCGGCCCACGCGGCAACATCGGCTGCCAGCGCGCCAGCATCTCGGTGCAGCCACCCCAACCCGGAATAACACCCACGCCGCATTCGACGAGGCCGGTATAGGTCTCGGCATGCGCCTGGATTGCGTCCGAATGCAGCAGGATCTCGCAGCCACCGCCGAGCGCCATGCCGGAAGGTGCCGAGACCACAGGGAACGGCGCGTATTTCAGCGCGCGATACGCCTTCTGCCCGCCATCCACCAGCTTCTCGATCTCGCCCCAGGCCGCGATGTTCACCGCGAACAGCGCTAGGCCCAGATTGGCGCCGACGGAGAAATTCCGACCCTCGTTGTAGATCACCAGCGCCTTGTATTTCTGCTGCACCAGCTCAATCGTCTTGCCATAAAGCGCCATCAGCGCCTCATCGAGCGAGTTGGATTTGCTGGTGAATTCGAAACACAGCACGCCGTCGCCGATATCCCACACCGAGGCCGAGCCATTCTTCAGCACCGGCTTGGAGGCGCGCTTGATGTCCTCCAACAGCAGCACGCCCGGCGCACGGACGACATCGCTATACGCACCATCGGTGCCGAGCGCCTGCAGCTTGCCAAGCTCGACGCGATAGAAAGTCCGCCCCGCCGCCGTACGCAGCATCGCTGGCACCGGCATGCCGTCAGCTTCGAGCTTGGCGATCAGCCAATCCACGCCGATCTTGTCGGCGAGTTCGAACGGGCCGGACTGCCAATTATAGCCGAGCTTCATCGCCGCATCGATCGCGACAATATCACCCGCCGCCTGCGGGATGATGTGGGCGGCGTAAGAGAGCGTCTGCCCGATCACCCGCCACGCATAACGCCCGGCAGCCGTCTTGCCCGACAGCAGTGCCCGCAGATTGCGGCCAGCCTCAGCGAGTTCCGGCAACTCGGCCTTCTGCTCGGCGCGATACTGGCCAGAGACCAGATCCATCGCCTCCTTCTTCCGCCCGCCGCCCTCGCGGTTCAGCCGATAGAAGCCGCCCTTGCCTTTGCGGCCGGTGTAGCCCTCAGCGATCATCTTGGTCAGCAACGGCAGATCGCGCTGCGCTATGTGGAACGGATCAGTGTTGGGCAAGCTGCCCAGCAGGCTCGCGTTGACATGCGGCATCAGATCGAGGCCCACCAGATCGATCAGCCCGAACACGCCGGTCTTCGGAATCCCAAACGGACGGCCCATCACAGCGTCGGCTTCTTCAACCGTCAGCCCAGCGTCGATGGCTTCCAGAATGCCGACCTGCAGCCAATACACGCCCAGACGATTGGCGATGAAGCCCGGCGCGTCATTGCAATTCACGATGGTCTTGCCCATCGCGATATCGCAGAACCGGCTCACCGCCGCCACCGTCTCTGGGTTCGACGCCGCACCGGCCACCACTTCCAACAACCGCATATAGCGCGGCGGATTGAAGAAATGGGTGATCAGGAAATCGGCGGCAAAGCTCGCAGGCAGACCACCCACCAGATCGGCGAGCGGAATCGTCGAAGTGTTGGACGAAATCGCCGTCCCCGGGCGGCGCACCGCGTCGATTTTGCGATACAGATCCTGTTTGAGATCCAACCGCTCGATGATGGCTTCCACCACCCAATCGCACTCGGCAATCTTGCCGAGATCGTCCTCGATATTGCCGACCTGCACGAGCTTGGCAGCGTCGTTGGACATAAACGGCGCGGGCTCGGTCTTCAGCATCTTCGCCACAGCACCTGCCGCGACCGCATTGCGGTCGGCCAGGCCCGGTTTGACGATGTCGAGCAGCAGAACCGGCACGCCCGCATTGGCGATCTGGGCCGCGATCCCCGCGCCCATCACGCCGGCGCCGATCACGGCGACCTTGCGGATTTCCTGCATCACACGCGCTCCAGAATGGTGGCGATGCCTTGACCGCCACCGATGCACTGCGTCGCCAGCGCATATTTGCCGCCAACCCGGTTGAGCAGGCTCGCCGCCTTGCCGGTGATGCGGGCGCCCGTCGCGCCCAGCGGATGGCCGAGCGCAATCGCACCGCCATCGATGTTCAGCGTCTCGTCGCGAACGTCGAGATCGCGCGCGCACGCCAACGACTGCGAGGCGAAGGCTTCGTTGAGTTCGACCACGTCGATATCAGCCATCGTCAGCCCAGCACGGGCCAGCGCCTTGCGGGAGGCTGCAATCGGGCCGATGCCCATGATCGCCGGATCGACACCCGCGACCGCCACCGACTTGATGCGTGCGAGCTTCGTCAGACCATGCTTGTCGGCATATTCCTCCGAGCAGACCAGGACGGCCGCCGCACCATCGGTCAGCGGCGAGGACGTGCCAGCCGTCACCACGCCGGTCGCACTGAAAGCGGGCTTGAGGCCAGCGAGCACGTCGAGCGTGGTCTCAGGGCGGATACAACCATCCTTCGTCGCTCCACCGCGCTTGCCGGTGATCGGTACGATCTCGGCGTCGAGATTGCCCGCCGCCTGGGCTGCAGCCGCACGTGTGTGCGAACGCACCGCGAATTCTTCCTGCGCCTTGCGATCAACATTCCAGCGCGAGGCCACGTTCTCCGCCGTGTCGCCCATCGAGATATAGGCAGCGGGCACCCGTGTGACGACTTCCGGGTTCGGCATCGGGTTGAAGCCGCCGAGCGGCACGCGCGTCATGCTCTCCAGCCCCGCGCAGATGAACACCTCACCGGCACCGAGCTGAATCTGCCCGGCCGCCATGTGGACGGCATACATCGACGAACCGCAGAACCGGTTCACCGTGGCACCTGCCACCGATTGCGGCAGTCCGGCGAGTTGGGTGATGATTCGCGCAACGTTGAAGCCCTGCTCGCCTTCCGGGAAGGCGCAGCCCATGATCAGGTCTTCGATATCGTCCTGATTGACACCGCTGCGGTCCACCAGCGCGCGCACCACTTGGGCTGCGATATCATCCGGACGCACACGGGCGAGCTCGCCCTTTTTGGCCAACGTGAACGGCGAGCGGGCATAACCCGCGATGACGACGGATTTCATGTGTGGTCTCCGTGGTGAGTGGGCGTTTTGGTGTTTTGTTCA
>CAITEF010000071.1 GCA_903891315.1 uncultured Rhodospirillales bacterium
CCACATCAACGCCTTGCAGGACTATGCAAGCGCCCGCGTGGCGCGACATGAGGGATCGCTTGTCATGGAAGAGGACATTGCCGGCCAGACCGGGGCGGTGGATGTGTTGGGCAGCTTCATCAGCTCGTCTGCCATCGCTGATTTGTTGCAACGCCAGAGCGCGATCCTGCTCTCGGGCGGAATCGAGTCCCATGGCGGTATCAGGCCTCTGTATCACGAAGTCACGTTTTCCATTGCCGGGCTGGAAGGTCGGGTGGCCACCGCCGCCCCGGTCTCGGCCGACCCGTTCCTGTTCCGCCATCTCGCGGCCCGGCTCGACATGCGGATGCTGGAGATGCTCAGCCAGGAGGCGGGCGGCGGCGGGCCGCTCGACATCAAACGTCCGGGCCCACCGGCGCTGCATCTCAACCTGACCATTCAGGGCATTCTCTCCGAATCCTTCGCCCGATTGGTGGCCGTCGGCGGCACCGCACCGGGGCGGGTGGGGGTGGAGATCAGCCTGCTTGAAGCCGTCGCCGACAGTGCTGCCTTCGCCCGTGCGCGCGCCGTGCTGGCCAATAGCGGTTGCGCCTTCGTGCTCGATGGCGTCTCCCATCTCACCTTGCTGATGACCCGTCCCGGCCTGTTCGACGCCAGCCTGATCAAGCTCGACTGGTCGCCACGTCTGGCCGAAATCGGGGAGGCCGAACAGGGTCTGATCGACCGCGCGATTCGCGAGATTGGCCTTCACCGCATCGTGCTGCATCGCGCCGAGACCGAGGCGGCATTGCGCTGGGGGCTGGCGCGCGGCATCCGCCGCTTCCAGGGCCGCCATGTCGACGCCATGCTCGGCGCCGCCCGCATCGTCGGCTGCCCAGACGCCGATGGCTGCACGCTGCGGCAATGCATTGAGCGGGCGGGTGGGGCGAACGCGCTGAGCCGGGCGGGCTGCCACAATCTGGCTTTGCTCGATGCTGGGGCCCCATCCACGGCCGATCCCCTGGTCTTGCTGACCAGCCCCGGCCCGGGCGTGCAGCCCGGCACCACGACGGAGCGCGTGGCATGATCGGCGTGGTGCGACGCAAACCGGGGCCGTCGGCCGAGATCAGCGCCCAGCGGCAGGAGCAGCAGCAATTCGCCGGTCTGGTGCGCGATTGCAGGCTGGCCGACATCGCCCGCAACGTCGCCGTGGTCCGGCTGTCGCGAATCCATCCGGACCGCTTGCGCCCGCATCATCTCCGCCTCGCCCGTGCGGCGCTTGAGCCGCTCGCACATGCCGACCGTGCTCGGCTGTTCCTGCTGCCCAGCCGCGACATCGTGGCGGTCTGGCGCGGCAATGCCGAGGTCGCGCGAACCACCAGCCGCGCGGCGATCCTGCATCTGTTCGGCGGGGATGACAGTTTCCCCGTCGCCTCCGATCTGCTGTGGGAGGATTACGCCTTGCCGATCGATGCCGACGCATTGCTCGGCATCTCGCGCGGCCCGCGTCAGGAACGTCGCAGCGTCGCCATGGAAACCACGTTGATCCCGCTGGATCCCAGCTCGCTCGCCGCCTTCGAAACCCAGTTGGTGCATGCCGATGTCGCCCGCTTCGTCCGCAGGCTCAAAGTCGCCGCGCTGGAGCCGGGCGGCGGCTTCGAACTCGCCTGGGAGAAGCGACGGCTCAACATCACCGAACTCGCCGCCTGCCTGTCACCGCGCCACGATCTGCGCGCCGAGCCCTGGCTCTATCGCAGACTCACCCGCACGCTGGACCGCCGCATGCTCGCCTTGCTCGCCTTCCCCGGCGAGTTGGCCGAGGCCGGGCCATTCTCGGTGCCGCTCAACATCGCCTCGTTGATCGGGCCGGAATTTCTGCGCTTCGACACCGCGTTGCCGGTCCATCTGCGCGGCAAGGTGAGCATCGATCTGGCGCCGGAGGATATCGTGTCCGACCCGGCGGCCTTCCTGTTCGCCCGCGATTTCGTCCGCGCGCGTGGCTACCGGCTGATCCTCTCCGGCCTCGCCGCCACGTTGTTGCCGATGCTGCCGGTGCGCAGACTGGGGCTAGATCTGGTGCATCTGCGGTGGTCGGACGACCTGCACGCGGCGGATCTCCAGGCGCTGCAGGCCGAGCCACAACGCATCGTGCTCGGCGGGGTGGATTGCGACACCGCCCTCGCCTGGGGCCGCACACAGGGGATCACCCTGTTCGCCGGCCCGGTGATCAACGATGCCTTGCGCCCTGGGCGGCTGAACCAACGCGAGGTGGATTCGGTTCTGATGGAGTGACGAAGCACCACCGGCACGCAATCTTCTCCAAACAGGGTCTTGGCGCGGCCATCCGGTCCCCCTAATCCAGGGGCATGGATGTCATCGCCGTCTCCCATCTGTCCAAGCGCTACGACGAGACGCTGGCCGTCGACGACGTCAGCTTCACGGTCGCGCGCGGTGCCACGCTGGGCCTGCTGGGCGGCAACGGGGCGGGCAAGACGACCACGATCGCGATGTTGCTCGGCCTGCTGGTGCCGACATCAGGCGAAATCCGCGTGCTCGGCCACAACATGGCCACCGACCGATTCGCCGCCTTGGCGCGAATGAATTTCTCCTCGCCTTATGTCTCGCTGCCCGGTCGGATCAGCGTGCGGGAGAACCTGCAAGTCTATGGCCATCTCTACGGTGTCACGAACGCCAAGCGTCGCATCGCCGAATTGGCCAGCGAACTCGATCTCGAATCCCTGCTTGACCGCGCGGCCGGCGAATTGTCGGCTGGCCAGAAAACCCGCGTCGCATTGGCGAAGTCCCTGATCAACAAGCCCGATGTTCTGCTGCTCGACGAGCCCACCGCGAGCCTGGACCCGGATACCGGCGATTTGGTGCGCTCCTGGCTGGAGCGCTACCGCGCCGAGACCGGCTGCACCATCCTGCTGGCCAGCCACAACATGGCCGAGGTCGAGCGGCTGTGTTCGGATGTGGTGATGCTCAAGAAAGGCCGCATCGTCGATCACGGTACCCCGCAGGAATTGCTCGACCGCTACGGGCGCGTCGATCTGGAGGATGTGTTTCTCGACATCGCGCGCGGTCGCACAACGCTGGAGGCGCCCGAATGAGCCTGTCGCTGCGCCGCATCTGGGGTCTGATGTTCCGCCACATCGCGCTGTACCGGCGCTCCTGGCCGCGTCTGGTGGAACTGGCCTATTGGCCGATCCTGCAAATGTCGATCTGGGGCTTCACCGCCAATTTTTTCATCGCACGCGGCGGCAGCAATGCGGCGGTGATCGGCGGTGCCGTCATGGGCGGCGTGCTGCTGTGGGAAGTGGCGCTGCGCAGCCAGATGGGGATGTCGATCACGTTTCTCGAAGAGATCTGGTCGCGCAATCTCGGCCATGTCTTTGTCAGCCCCTTGCGGCCCTGGGAATTGGTTGCAGCCCTGATCGGGATGTCCTTCCTGCGCATGATGGCGGGCGTGATCCCGGCGGTGCTGCTGGCCTGGGCGCTCTACGCCTTCAACCTGCTCTCCGCAGGCCCGGTGCTGGTGCTGTTCTTTCTCAATTTGATGGTGATGGGGTGGGCGGTGGCGCTGGCGGTGATCAGCCTCATTCTGCGCCACGGGGCCGGTGCGGAGGCGCTTGCTTGGTCGGTGCTGTTCGGCATCACGCCGTTCAGCGCGGTGTTCTACCCGGTCTCGGTGCTGCCCCATGTTGCGCGCGAGATCGCGTTCATCGTGCCTGCCAGCCATGTCTTCGAAGGCATGCGTGCGGTGTTGATCGATGGCCGAATCGCGTGGGACGAACTGGGATGGGCTGCTTTGCTCAATCTGCTCTGGCTGTTCGGTGCCATATTGATCTTTCGCCGCCAGTTCCAGGTTGCCCGCACCCGTGGCGCGCTGATTTCCATCGGAGAATGAGATGACCCGCTTTTGGCTGATCCGGCACGCTCTGGTGGAGGAAAACGCACGCGCTCGGCTTTACGGCGTGCAGGATGTTGAGATCTGCCCGCACACACTGGAGGAACAGGCGCCGGATTACGCCGCCCTCGCACGCGCGCTGCCAAAAGGCGCGATTTGGTATGTCACGCCGTTGTCGCGCACGCGGCGGACAGCCGAGGCGATCATCGCGGGCGGCTATGGCCCGGTCACGTTGCATGTCGAACCTGGTTTGATCGAGCAGAATCTTGGCACCTATCAGGGCCTGCCGCACGCCGAATTGCCGCAATATCTGGCCGAACCCGCGCATCCGTTCTGGCCGCTCTCCGGCACCGAACGCCCACCTCAGGGCGAATCGATGCAAGACGTGATTGTCCGGGTCGGTTCGGCCATGGAGGATCTGGCGGCCCGGCATCCTGGGCACGACGTTGTGATCGTCAGCCATGGCGGTGCCATCCGGGGGGCTGTGGCGCACGCTTTGCAAATCCAGGCCGACAATGCGCTGCATATGTCCGTGCAGAACATCTCGCTCACCAAGCTGGAGCGTCTGCCCGAAGGGTGGCGGGTTGTGGCATTGAACACACACCCGGCGCAGTGAACGCGGCGGCTCTCTTGCTTTCACACGAGTCAAAATGCCACATCTCCACCAAATTTGGTGCTTAGGCTCCCGCCACACCGCCATCCAACAGGAGAAGAGCATGAAGCGCCTGCTCATGGCCGCCTTGGTTGCCTTGCTGCTGCCCTTCGCAGCGCAGGCGCAATCCGATGGACAATCCGATCAACAGACCTTGGTCGACCGCGCGACCCTGACTGTGCAGGAGATGCTCGGCGACAAGAACGCCTCTGAAGCCCGCAATCTGATGCGCAAATCCAAGGGCGTCATGGTCTGCCCGCGTATCTTCAAGGCAGGCTTCATCCTCGGCGGCCAGGGTGGCGGTTGCATCATGGCCGGACGCACCCGCAATGGTTGGACCAACCCGGCCTTCTACGGGCTGGGCAGCGGGTCCATCGGCTTCCAGATCGGGATTCAGGACGCACAGATCATCTTCATCGTGCTGACCGAAAAGGGCCTGCAGGCGCTGCTCGACAGCCAGTTCAAGATTGGCGCCGACGCATCGGTCGCGGTTGCCACCATCGGCGCGGGCGTGTCGGGTTCGACGACGGCTGCATTGAATGCCGACATCGTGGCCTTCGCCACAACGCGCGGATTGTTTGCCGGGGTATCGATCGACGGCTCGCTGATCTCCTCGCGCAGCGATTGGAATCAGGCCTATTACAACCGCGCGCTGGCAGCCCAGCAGATCGTGCTGTCCAACGAGGGCAACAATCCGGGTGCCGATCCGCTGCGTGAAGTTCTCTCGCGCTATTCCGGCGGCTGATCGTAGACAGTTCTGATGGCCGAAGCACCGTTCTGGCAGACCAAATCACTCCACGAGATGAGTCTGCCGGAATGGGAGAGCCTCTGCGATGGCTGCGGGCGTTGTTGTCTGCACAAGCTGCGTGACGAAGACACCGAAACGCTCGACTTCACCAATGTCGCCTGCCGCCTGCTCGATTTGACCACGTGTCGCTGCCGCAAATACGCAACAAGGCGCAATTTCGTCCCGGATTGCGTGACATTGACACCCGCAGCGCTGGAGGCGATCGACTGGCTGCCGCCCAGCTGTGCCTATGTGCGACTGGCCAATGGCGAGGGGCTGGCTGACTGGCATCCTCTGGTGTCCGGCGATCCGGACAGCGTGCACCGCGCTGGGGTCTCGGTTGCCGGCCGCGCGGTTGACGAGCGCTATGCCGGCCCGCTTGAACATCATATCGTTGACTGGCCAGCAAAGGCCCCCCGTGCGAAGCGCAAGCGGCGGAAATCGGGTGAGACACAAGATCAGGGGGAATGACGATGCTGAAGAATGCGCTCTATGGCGGGGTGAACGCGGCTGTGCTGACCGCGATGCACAACGATCTCTCGGTTGATCTCCCGCGCATGCTCAAACATGCCAACTGGCTGCTCGCCAATGGCTGCAACGGCCTGGGCATTTTCGGCACCACCGGCGAGGCGAATTCGCTGGGCCTGTATGAGCGCGTCGAAATCCTTGAAGCCTTCGTCGCCGCCGGCATTCCCGGCTCCAAATTGCTGCCCGGCACCGGCACCACCTCAATCCCCGACACGGTGATGCTCACCCGCAAGGCCGAGGAAATGGGCTGCAAGGGTGCCTTGTTGCTGCCGCCATTCTTCTACAAGAACCCGTCGCAGGATGGCCTGTTCGCCTATTTCAGCGAAGTCATCGAGCGCGTCGGCGGCGATATCGCGATCTATCTTTACCATTTCCCTGCGCAATCCGCGGTGCCGTTCACCGTCGATTTCATCGCCCGCCTGCTGCGGGCCTATCCGGGCAAGGTGCGCGGCATCAAGGACAGCAGCGGCGATTTCGCCAACACGAAATCCTACGCCGACGCCTTCGCCGCCGATGGGTTTGAGGTCTATTGCGGCGATGACGGCGCGTTGCACAATCTGCTCAACGCCAATGGCGCGGGCTGCATCACGGCCGCGGCCAATGTTGGCTGTGCGATCTCGGCGCAGGTCTATGCGGCCGGCGGGTCAGAAGCGGGCGTCATTGCGCAGCGCACCCTGTCCGCCGTGCGCGGGGCGGTGACATCCGCGCCGCTGATCCCAGGCCTAAAATCTTTGATCGCGCGTCATCACAACGACGCCAACTGGTTGAACATTCGTCCGCCGCATATGAAACTGACGGCGGAGGCGGAACAAGCCCTGTTCCGTGCGTTCGATGCGACCAATGTCACGTTGGAAGCTGCCTGAAGGGAGACAATCATATGCGCATGATCCGTTTTGCCGCTCTGCTGACCGTTCTTTTGGCCCCGCTGGTGTTGGCTGGCTGCCACACCGTCCAAGGCGTCGGCCAAGATCTCGGCTCCGCCGGGAAAGGCATCTCCAACACCGCAACCGACGTCCAGAAGAAGCTGTAATGTCAGTTCGCGGCCATTGCGGCCGCGAATTGCGTCGTGTTGTGGCGCAGCATCGCCAAATAACTCCCCGCCGGTCCGTCCGGCGGGGAGAGCGCGTCTGAATAGACCGCAGGTCCCAGCTTCGCGCCCGAATCCCGCGCCACCGTCTTGGCCAAGCGCGGATCGGTCATGTTTTCCACAAACACCGCCCGGATTTTCCCGTGCTTGATCTGTGCGATCAGGGTCGCGATGTCGGAGGCTGAAGGCTCCGACTCTGTGCTGATCCCTTGCACCGCGAGCAAGGCGATGCCGTAGCGCGTGCCGTAATAGCCGAACGCGTCATGGCTGGTCAGGATGCGGCGCTTTTCTTGTGGAATCGCAGCGTATTGCCGGGCAATCCAGCGATCGGTCTCCTCGATCTCGGCAATGAACCCCGCCGCCCGTGCCGCAATCTCCGCCGCCTTGTCGGGCAACGCGCGCATCAACCCGTCAGCAATCGTGCGGACATAGAGCACGCCGTTGCGCGGGTCCTGCCAAGCATGCGGATCGATGACATCCTTGCCGTCCTCGATCATTCGGCGCGGCGTCACCTTCTCGGCGGCGGTGATGCGCACGCCATGAAACCCCGCCGCCTGCGGCAGTCGTGTCATCCAGCCTTCGAGACCCAGACCATTCTCGACCAAAATGGCGGCATTCTTCACCTGCCGCAGATCATCCGGTGTGGGCTGATATTCATGCGCGTCGCCATCCACCGGCACCAGCGAGCGCACCGACACCGCTGGCCCGCCAATGCGCGCGGTCAGATCGGCGAGGATGGAAAACGTTGCCACCGCTGGCGCTGATGCGGCAGCGCGCGACGGCAGATTTCCCAGGCAGGCGAGGGCGGACAATCCGCAGAGCAGCATGCGACGAGTCATCAGAACGCCTGTTATGTTATACTATAACGCATAACATCGCCGTCAATTTCCCGCAATCGACTCATTGATGCGACGCCGAGATGTTGGCATTCTTTCAGCTATGAACAATGATTCTCCAGAACTGGTTTCTCTGCCCGACGGCCCGACCCCGGTGCGTTGGCGGCGCAGCAAGCGGGCGCGTCGGGTGTCGCTGCGGATCGATCTGCGCGGTGGCCAGGTGGTGGTGACATTGCCGCAGCGTGCTGCGCGATCCACCGGCATGGCGCTGCTGCTGTCCCATTCGGAATGGGTCCGCGACCGGCTGCGTTCCCTGCCCGAACAGGTCCGTCTGGTCGATGGCGCGGAATTGCCGCTGCATGGCGAGTTGCTGCGCATCCGTCATCACCCCACGCTGCGCTCTGGCGTTCAGGTCGTGCCGGGGGAAATCCAAGTCTCCGGTGACGCCGCCTTTCTGCCGCGCAGGCTGCTCGATTTCCTGCGCGCCGAGGCCCGCCGCGCCCTCGTCCCGCAAGTGGCGAAAAAGGCGGATATGATCGGCATCATCCCGGGCCGGGTGACGTTGAAGGACACGTCAAGCCGCTGGGGCAGCTGCACATCCAGCGGCAATCTCGCCTTCTCCTGGCGTCTGGTGATGGCCCCGCGCTTTGTGCAGGATTATGTCGTGGCCCATGAAGTCGCCCATCTGCGCCATATGAACCATGGGCGGCATTTCTGGTCGCTGGTCGCCGAACTCACGCCACACACGGACACCGCCATGCTCTGGCTGCGGCGCGAGGGGCTGCAGTTGCTGCGGGTGGGATAATCACCGCTGCGGCTGCGAATCTAGGTCGAAACCCATTTACACCAGCCCGTCATTGCAAGCGGAGCGCAGCAATCCATCGCGATGCAGCCAA
>CAITEF010000072.1 GCA_903891315.1 uncultured Rhodospirillales bacterium
CATCTTCTTCTCGATCACCGCGTGCAGAAGGCGCGACAGATCGACCGCCCAGCCTGCGACTTGCCCCTTGTCGTCGATATAGCCGAACGGTGCGGTGCCCTCTTGCGCTCCGACCACCAGATGCTTGGCCGCCAGAATTTTGTCGTAGCGGCTGTCATCGGCGAAGGCAGTGCCGATTTGCGCCATCAACAGGGCAAACGCAGCGATCAGCCGCAGCGGCAAGGGGGTAATCGTCCGGCCAGACATCGACAGTTCTCCCATGCAGGCATGGCCCAATCCACAATTCGGATCGTATCCATCATTGTGCATTATCACCAAGCCTGTTTGTGATGGTGTAACCGGACAACCGATTCTGGCCGCTTGATGGGATTTCGCAATCTTGAGACCTCGCTCCTCATGACCAACCAATCAGCAGGAAGCATCGACCCGGCCCACGCTTTTCGGGTCGGCATCGACATCGGTGGCACGTTCACGGATATCGTGGCGAGCGGCCCCGATGGCCGGGTTTATGTCCGCAAAGTCTCCTCCACACCCTCCGATTACAGCCAGGGGATCTGCGACGGGCTGCTCGCACTATTGGCTGAGGAGGCGATCCGGCCCGAGCAGATCGACATCGTGGTGCACGCGACAACGGTTGCCACCAACGCGGTGTTGGAGGGCAAGGGGGCGCGGACCGGGTTGATCACCACGCGGGGATTTCGTGATGTGCTGGAGTTCCGTCGGGTACGGGTGCCGGAACTCTACAATCTCGACTACGTCAAACCGCGCCCTCTGGTCGCCCGTCAGCACCGGCTGGAAATTGATGAGCGGATGGGCCCCAAAGGCGAGATCTGGGTGCCGCTCGATGAAGACAGCGTGCGGATTGCGGCGCGGCGGTTGAAGGTTGAGGGGATCGAGGCCGTCGCAGTGTGTCTGCTGCATTCCTACGCCAATCCGGTTCATGAGAAGCGTGTGGGAGAATTGTTGCGCGAGGAATTGGGCGAGGGCGTGTTCATCACCTGCTCGCATGAGATTCTGCCCGAGATCCGGGAATATGAGCGCACCAGCACGACAGTGGTGAACGCCCATCTTGGGCCGGTGATGCAGGTTTATCTCGGCCGATTGGTCGACCGACTGGCCTCTCTCGGTGTTGGCCGCTCGTTGCATGTGATGACATCCGGTGGCGGTCAGATGAGTTTTCGCCGTGCCGCCACGCGGCCAGCCGCTCTGGTGGAATCCGGCCCGGCGGCGGGGGTGATCGCGGCGGCGAAGATTGCCCGCAGGCTGGAACTTGCCGAGGTGATCACGCTGGACATGGGCGGCACCACGGCCAAGGCGGCCACGGTCGAGCACGGCAGCCCAACGCGGACGAGTGAGTTCGAGATCGGTGCCGGGATCAGCCTGTCGAGCAAATTGGTCAAAGGCGCTGGATACGCGATCAAATTGCCGTTTATCGATGTCTCCGAGATCGGTGCCGGTGGGGGCAGCCTGTTGTGGTTCGACAAGGGCGGGCTGATGAAGGCCGGGCCGCAAAGTGCGGCCTCCGAGCCCGGCCCGGTGTGCTACGGACGCGGCGGCACCCAGGCGACGTTGACCGATTGTTTTCTCACCCTGGGCTATCTCAATCCGAACTCGCTGGTGGGCGGCAGGCTCACATTGCAGGCGCAAGCCGCGCGCGATGCGGTGGCGGAGCAATTGGCGACCCGGCTCGGCACCTCGCCCGAGCAGGCGGCGTTCGGTGGTCTGACGGTGGCGGTGGCCAACATGGTGCGCGCGGTCAAATCGGTCTCGACCTATCGCGGCCGTGACCCACGCACCCACGCGCTGATCGCCTTTGGCGGCAACGGCCCGCTGGTTGCCGCCGCCATCGCACGCGAATTGGCGATGCCGCGTGTGCTGGTACCCCGCAATCCCGGCGTTCTGAGCGCCTGCGGATTGCTGGACGCCGACCACGAACAGGAATTGGTGCGCTCCTTTCCTGGGCTGATCACCGATCTCGATCCGGAAACGCTCGAGCGCGAATTCACCGGCATGGAGCAGCAGGCACGCGCTTCCCTCACCGAAGAAGGGTTCGCGTCCGCCGACATCCTGGTCACCCGCCACGCCGATCTACGCTATGCGGGCCAGGCCTATGAGTTAACGGTGCGGGCCGTCCGCGCCTCTCCCGCTGACCTCGCCCAAGCGTTTCACCACGAACATCTGGCCACCAACGGCCATATGGCACCGGACGAGGCGGTCGAGCTGGTCAGCCTGCGCGTGACAGCAAGCGTGCCCACCCCGGATCAGTCCGGTCCCGGCGAGTGGGGGCCGGTCCGCACAACGGAAACCAAGCGCATGGCCTATTTCGGCCCCGACTTCGGCCTGCTGGAGACCCGGATCGTGCAACGTCAGGACCTTGCCGGACAGAGCCTTGCTGGCCCGCTGATCATCGAAGAATACGACAGCACCTGCGTCGCCCCCCCCGGCACCACCGCAAGCCTGGATGCTTGGCGCAACATCGTCATCGACATGGGGCAGCCAGAATGACCGCCATCGATCCTGTCACGCTTGAGGTGATCCAGAACGCGCTCAGTTCGATCGCCGACGAGTTGGCACTGGTGATCATGCGCTCGGCCTATTCCAACATCGTGCGCGATTCGATGGATTATTCGACGGCGGTCTGCGACCACGAGGGGCGGACCATCGCGCAGGGGCTGACCACGCCGGTCCATTTGGGCTCATTCCCAGACGCGATGCAGGCGCTGATCGCCCGCTATGGCGGGGCGATGTCTCCGGGCGATGTGTTCCTGTTCAACGACCCCTACGGCGCAGGCGGTATGCATCTGCCGGATTTCTACATCGTCAAGCCGGTGTTCGTGAACGGGGTGGTGGAGGGCTATGTTGCAACGCTTGCGCATCAATGCGATGTCGGCGGCATCGCCCCTGGCGGCATGGCGGTCTATGCCGCCGAGATTTACCAGGAAGGCCTTCGTATCCCGATCCTGAAACTGGTCGATGCGGGTGTGCCCAACGCGGCGATTTTGGAATTGATCGGGCGCAACACGCGCCAACCCGTTCAGGTGCAGGGCGATATCCGCGCGCAGATCGCCGCGTGCACCAGCGGAGAGCGTGGCTTCCTTGCCCTCATCGCCCGCTATGGTGCGGCAGCCTTTCGCGTCTACACCGCAGCCTTGCACGACCATGCTGAACGACTGATCCGCGCCGAAATATCGGCACTGCCCGATGGCGATTATGAGTTCGAGGATTTCCTCGATGGGCTTGGAGAGAACCCCACCCCGATCCGTTTCAAGACCACGGTCAGCATCAAGGGTGACCACATCCATATCGACTGGACCGGCACCTCTCCACAGGTCAAGGCGGCGATCAACGGGCCGATGCCGACGACGCGGGCGATGGCCTATCTCGGTGTGCGCTGTGCGATAGGGGCGGCGATTCCGAATTGCGAAGGGTATATGCGGGCGATCACCGTATCCGCGCCGCTCGGCTCCATCGTCAACCCGATTGAGCCCGCTGCCTGTGGCGCGCGCGGGGTGATCTGTTTTCGGATGTATGACGCGATCCTCGGCGCCTTCGCCCAGGTGGTGCCGCACCGGATTCCGGGTGCCAACGAGGGTGGCTCGTCTGCCCCGCATATCGCCGGACGCACCAAGGACAATAAGCCCTTCATCATCTCCGGTGGCCTTATGGGGTGCTGGGGTGGAAGTTTTGCCCGTGACGGGCAGGAGGGCATTTCCAATCCCGCCGCCAATCTGGGCAACGCACCCATCGAGTTGATGGAGCAACGGCTTCCGGTGCGGATCACCTGCTACGAATTCGTCCCGAATTCCGGCGGCCCCGGCCAACATCGTGGTGGTGCGGCGTTGCGCCGGGGCTATCGTCTGCTGGCGGATGACGGCGTGCTGATCATGCGCTCCGATCGCCGCGACGTGCTGCCCTATGGCCTGTCTGGCGGCATGCCCGGCACGCCTTCATGGAACCTGATCAACCCCGGCCCCGAGCAGAAAGTGCTGCCGGTCTGCCCGATGCAGAGCACCGGCATGGTCGCTGGCGATGAGTTCGTGCACGTGCAGGCCGGGGCGGGCGGTTTCGGTGATCCGTTGGAACGCGATCCGGAGCGCGTGTTGGCCGATGTCATCGCCGAGTTGCAGAGCGTGGATTATGCCGCGGACGTCTATGGCGTTGTGATCGTTGATCGACGGATCGACTCCGCAGCCACGAAGCGGCGACGGGACGCGTTGCGGCATGCCAAAGGTCGCCCCAGATCGTATCTCGATCATTATGCGATCACGAACAGCCTGCCGCGTCCCAGCGACAGGCCAAACCCATAGTTGCGAGACTGCGGGCAGACATCAGAACGGTCGGTTGAACGTTTTCAGCCCGTTGCGGATGATCTCGTGCAAGATGGTGATCAGGCTCGTCTGCGTCTGTGCAGAGGTGCCATCCACCATCGGTAACAGGCGCGCCACCGCACCGTCCATGCCACCGGCGCGCACGCAATCCACCAGCATCCGCGCCTCGGCGTCGGCGTCGTGCAGCACATCCGGGTCACCGACCAAGGCGGCAATCATCGCCGCGATGCCGTAGGCACCCCAGTTGGACACGGCGGCGGAGACCAGCACATCCGTGCCGATCACGGTCGCCACCCCGCCCTGGCACGGGCATTTGCACACAGCGCCGAAAGGCTGGATTTCGCGCACCGCCTCGGCGACCAGACCAAAGCCGATCTCGTTGCCGCCATCGCCGATGCCGACCGTGAGAATGCCCTCCGCCTTGGCGATCTCCACCAGACAATGCGCATTGGCCATCATTGTGTCAGGACGGCCAGTGCCGAGAATGCTGTGGAAGATGCCGTGCTGGTTCGGGCCTGCCTTCTCGACGAAGACCATCGCGGTCGGTTTTAATTCATCGATAATCCGCTGCGCCTCAGCGCGCCCGGCTTCCAGCCCGAGCGGGAAGGCCTGGATGAAGGCGGCCCCGGTGCGGGCGTCGAACAAGGCACGATCAGCGGAGACCAGCCCGGCCGCCTCGACGCAGGCGATCACCGGGGCGAGGTTGCGCTCCTCCGCCAGCACCACGCATTTCGCCCCCAGCCCGAAATCCAACGCACGCGCGATGGCCGCAGCCCCCAGCGGCCCGTCGGTCTCACCCTTTGGCAGCCACGGCCAAGACCCCGCTCCGGTGACGACCAGCACATGATCGCCGCGTTTGATCCGCGCCTTGAGTGAGGACGCCGCCAGCCAGGTGAGCGGCTTGCCGTGATGCGCGCGTGCTGCGTCGTAGAGCTTGTGGGTGACGCCGCGTGGCAGGCCAGCACCGAAGCGCATCTCGATATTGACGGCGCGATCGACATATTCGCCGAGGATCTCAGGCATCGTCGTCTCCCTTGCTGATGATGGCGGCGGCTCCTTCGGTC
Source organism: uncultured Rhodospirillales bacterium (assembly GCA_903891315.1). Classification (GTDB taxonomy): domain Bacteria; phylum Pseudomonadota; class Alphaproteobacteria; order Acetobacterales; family Acetobacteraceae; genus CAIQQQ01. The sequence continues at coordinate 5,393 of CAITEF010000072.1, forward strand.
CATCCCATCCAGACAGGTTCGCCTTTGTGCCAGGGACCGGAATTCGGCGGGCAGAAGGCGCGCCACTCGCCACCCGCCTCTGCTTCGAACAACACGATCAGCCGGTGGCCTTGGAACAGCACGTCACTGATCGTCCCTGCGATGCCGGACCCGCTGCTGGCCAGGCTCACATTCTCCGGCCGCAATGTGACCTGCACGGCTTGCCCCGGCCTGAAACTCGCGGCAGGGAATGGGAATTCCGCATTCGCAATCCGCACGCTGGCGACTCCATCCGCTACTGCGGCGACCGTGCCGTCCAGCAGATTGGTGGTGCCGAGGAAAGTCGCAACAAAGGAATTGACCGGCGTGTCATAGACCTCGCGCGGTGTTCCGAGTTGTTCGATCCGGCCCGCCCGCATCACCGCCACCCGGTCGGACAGCGTCAGCGCCTCCTCCTGGTCGTGGGTGACGAAGATGGTGGTGATGCCGAGGCGCTGCTGAAGCTGGCGCAGTTCCACCTGCATCTCCTCGCGCAGCGATTTGTCGAGCGCGCTCAGCGGCTCGTCGAGCAGCAGCAGGCGCGGCTCGATCACCAATGCCCGCGCCAGCGCCACGCGCTGCTGCTGACCGCCGGAGAGTTGGGCGGGGAAGCGGTCGTCCTGGGTGGTCAACCCGACGCGGGCGAGCGCCGCTCGGGCGCGGGAGGTCGCCTCGACGCGGGGAACACCGGCGACCTTCAGCCCGTATCCGACATTCTCCAGCACCGTCATATGCGGGAACAGCGCGTAGTTCTGGAACACGACACCCAGCTTGCGGCGATAGGGGGGCAGCTTGGTGATGTCCTCGCCATCGCAGAGGATGCGGCCACTGTCGGGGGAGAGAAAGCCCGCGATCAGCCGCAGCATCGTCGTCTTGCCGCAGCCACTGGGGCCGAGCAGCGCCAGGAACTCACCGGGCTGAACGTGCAGATCGATGTTGTTGACCGCGGTGAGCTGGCCGAAGCCACGAGAGACTTTCTCAAGGACGAGGTTTGTCGCCATCACGCGGCCCTCTTGCTGGGTGCCACTGCGCTTTGGAAGAACTTCTCCAGCCCGATGGCGCGCTCCACCAGCAGCATCAGGCCCATCATGAAAATCACCAGCAAGGCGCTGACGGCGGCGATGGTGGTGTTCAGTCCGGTCTCCGCCGCCTGGTTGAACAGCAAGGCAGGCAGGGTGATGCGGCCGGGGGCGGAGAGGAACAGCGAGATCGTCACGTTGTCGAACGAGATCACGAAGGCCATGATGGCACCACTGAGCAGTCCGGGCTTGAGCAATGGCAGCGTGACATCGCGCAGCACGCGCCACGGCGCGGCACCGAGGCTGGCGGCGCAATCCTCAATGCTGCGATCCGCTCGGGCGGTCGCTGCGGTGATGGTGCGCACGGCGTAGGGCGTACAAATCACGCTGTGCGCCAAGACCACAGCAAGCAAGCCATGGATCAGCCCGCTCTGACTGAAATACTGCAACAGCCCCACGGCGACCGCGAGTTCGGGCAGGATGATGGGTGAGAGGAAGAAGCTCATCAGCAAGCTGCGCCCAGGGAATTGGTTGCGGCCAATCACCAAGGCGATCCAGGTGCCAAGCAGCATCGACAGCGCGGTCGCCAGCACCGCCACCTCGAAACTGTATTCGAACGCCGTGATGAAATCGCCCAGCGACGTGATGTCGCTGAACCAGCGCAAGGTGAAGCCTTTCGGCGGGAAGACAAGATAGGGCGTGGTCGAGACCGAGGCGACCAGAACCACCAAGATCGGCAGGGTGATGAACAGATAGATCAGGCCGATAAAGCCGTGAAACAGCGCCCGCCCGATCATGCCGCCCCTCGCGCCAGTCGGCCCTGCAACAACCGGTCATAAGCAATCGTGATCCCCAGCACCGCCGCCAGCAGAAACAGCGTGATCGCCGAGCCGAACGCCCAGTTGAACGCGGTGGTGAATTGCTGCAGCGCCAGCACCGGCATGGTCAGCACCACCTGACCGCCGAGCAAAATCGGCGTCACGAACGACGAAACACCCAGGATAAACACCAGCATCACCCCAGCCGCCACACCGGGCAGTGAGAGCGGGATCACCACGTCGCGCAGCACCTGCCAGCGACGCGCACCCAGGCTGGCGGCGGCGTCTTCCAGCGCGATGTCGAGCGATTGCAGGCTGCCCATGATGGCCAGCACCATGAACGGCAGCAGAACATGGGTGGTGGCGATGACGATTCCGGTCTCGTTGAAGATCAACCGCACTGGCCTGGTGATCAGCCCCAACTGCATCAAGGCCGAATTCACCAGCCCCTTGTTGGACAGTAGCACGATCCAGCCATAGGCGCGCACCACCACGCTGATGAAGATCGGCGACAGCGTCAGAAACAGCAGAAATCCCTTCGCCCGCGACTGCGTGCGCGCGAGGAACAACGCCAGCGGATAGCCGAGCAGCAGCGTCGCCAGCGCCACCGTGGCACCGATGCGAATCGTCACCCACAACGTGTCGCGGTAGAGCGGATTGGTGAAAATCTCGACGAAATTGTCGAGTGAGAAATCTCCCCCGGTGATGCGCTGCGGCAGAGGCTTGGAGAAACCCATCCGCAGCAGATCGATCAACGGGACGGCAAACAACAGGCAGAAATACAGGATCGGCAAACCGAGCCAAGCCCAGGCCAGCCAGTTGCGACGCAACCCCTTAGCCCTTCAGCAGTGGACGGATTTCGGCGTTCCAGCGCGACAGCCAGGCATCCTGCTTGTCATTGATCAGCTTCCAGTCCCAGCTATGGGCCTTCAGCACTTCGTCATAGGTCAGCATGGTGGCTGCTAGCTTTGGCGGCAATTTGACCTCACGATTGCCCGGAATGTAGCCGTTGAGTTCGGCCAGCTTCACCGATGCCTCAGGGTTGTACATCTCACCCATCAGCTTCTCCACCAGATCGAGCTTCTTGGTGCCTTTCACGGCTTGGTAGGAGATCGGATAGATGAACGCGCCTTCTTCCGGTGTCTGGAACGCCAGGGGCACGCCGGCGGCATTCAGGCGTTGCACGGTGCGGCTATACCATGTGGCGATGTTGCCGATGCCTTGCTGGAACTTGGACTGCGCGTCCGATGTCAGCCCATAGAACCCGGCCAGATCGGGTGCCAATTGCTTCATCTTGTCGAACGCGACATCGGTCTTGCTCTGATCGCCGGTCCAGGCATAGGCGAAGGCGGCAATGTGGATCTGCCAGTGATAGACGCCCCCCACCATCAACTGCCCCTTGTAGTCGGGCTTCCAGAGATCCTTGAACGACAGCGGCGGCTTTTTGATCTCGTCCTTGTTGTAGCAAATGCCCCAAGCGGTGAAGTTGCAGAACGGGCCATAGCCGTCGGGATCGCGCATGAATTCGTAGATCTTGTCCGAGTTCGGGATCGCTTTGAAATCCACGCGCTCGAACACACCCTCCGCCTTGCCGATATCCCAGCCACCTTGATAGGTGATCGACACGTCCATTGAAGGATTGGCCTTCTCCGCGATCACCTTGTTGAGCAGCGTGGCACCATCGGCGAAAACCGGGACGATCTTGGCGTTGTATTTCTTCTCGAAGCCGCTGTAGACGGCCTCATACATCGTTTTGTATTCCTCGCCGCCATTGGTGCCGAGCACCAGCGGGATGGGTTCGGCATGGGCGATATAGGGCCTTGCCAACGGCGCTGCCGCAGCAGCAGCGATCAAACCTCGACGGGTCAGGGAACCGGGCTTCGAGACGCGCATGGAAGTCTCCTCTGGAGAACGACATCGCCACTACAGGCAGGTTGAACCGCTCAGCAGATCGCGGTCAAGCAACGCGATGCTTCAGCCGCAACCCGCGGCCCAATATATGCAAGCACCAGACCATTATTGACGATGCGGTGTCATTGTCCGAGGCTGTGTCTGGAATAGGAGGGCTTGTCATGACCAGTAAGCCGTTGCTGCTCAACGAAACCAGGCTGCGTGAGATGATGCAAAAACGCGGGGTGGATCTTGTGATCCTGCGCGGCGTCGAAAACTCCAAATATATGACAGATTTCTTTCACAATGGCGGCAGCCTCGGCTACCGCCCATTCTGCGTGTTCTATTTCGCCGACCCAGCGCGCAAGCCCGCGCTGGTGGTTCCCGCCGTCGATCTGCATCTTGCGATGACACAAACCTGGATCGAAGATGTTCGCGCCTATGCGATGGCGGAGTTCTTCACCGACATCGACACACATTTCTATCCCGATTTCTTCACCGCCGCCGCCGACATCCTCGCCGAGCGCAATGTGCGCGGCTTGGTGGTGGGCACCGAGGGCGAATTGCTGACCTCAGGCTTCCGCGCCAAGCTGGAAGGATTGTTGGAAGGCTGCACGATCGTTGACGTGTCATCCGGCATCGAGTGGGTGCGGATGGTCAAGACGCCCGAGGAAGTTGTCAGGCTGCGGCGTGCCACCGAGATCACCATCAAGGCGCATGAAAGCTTCCGCCAAGCCATCCGCGTGGGTGCGACCGATGACGACCTGCACCAAGCGGCTCTGGTGCGGATGTTCCAGGAAGGTGCGCACGGCATTAATTTCATCAATGTCGGCTGCACGCCGGACACGTCGTTTGCCGCACATGCGCAATGGCCGACCGGCCACGTGCTGGCGCATGGCGATTTCGTCAAGGTTGATATGGGGGCGAGTTGGAAGGGCTATCCCGCCGATTTCGTGCGCTCCTACTTCGTTGGCGAGACCACGCAGCGCCACAAGGATATCTGGAAATGGCTCAATGACGTGCAGATCGAGACCGGTCTCGGCCTGAAACCGGGCATGACCGGCGGCGAGATTTTCGATGGTGCCTACACCAAGATCAGCCGCCACCTGAACAATTTTCCCCGCGAGTTCATCGGCCACGGGCTGGGTCTCAGCTCGCACGAGGAACCCCGGATGAACCATGTCAACCGCACCGTGCTGGAGCCGGGGACGGTGGTGTGTCTGGAGTTCAGCTATTATCACGAAGGCTGCCGCCACCACACAGAGGACACGTTCCTGGTCACCGACACCGGGATCGAATGGTGGACGGAACCGTGTGGGCGCGATCTGGTGGTGACCTAGTGTCGTGAACCAATATCCAACCGTCATTGCAAGCGAAGCGCAGCAATCCACCGCGATACAGCCAGTTCAGCGATGGGTTTCTGCACTGCGCTTGCAATGACGGGTTGGAACGGACAAGTATCAACCCAACATCATCGTGCTCTATTGTCCCGATTCTGAAATCCGTCGGATTTCAGAATGACGTGGACACTAGGAAAATCAGCAACCTAGTATCGTGAACCAGAAATTCGATCCAACGAATTTCTGGTTCACGATACTAGAAGGCCCGCTTTCTCTCCGGCAGCAGGGCGCGTTCGACGATGCTGCGCATCAGCAGCACCATCGCCGCATTCGCCTCTGCCGGAATCCCGTCACAGGCCGCGATCACCCCACCGCCGCCGCCATCGGTGAGGCCGAGGCCGACGCCCACATGGTGCAGGGCGAGTTCGCGCTCTGGTGAGTGGCAAAGCGAGAGGTCATTGCGGATCAGCGCCAGTGCCGCGCAGACGCCATAGGCACCAAGATTGGACGTGCTGCCCACCACCAGCTTCGTGGTGGCGACGGTGGAAAACACCCCACCGCCGCACGGCGTTTTGTCGGCCTGGTTGATATAGGGCAGGCGTTCGACCAGCGTCTCGCGCAACGCCCCGAACCCCACCTCGTTGCCGCCATCGCCGATGCCGAGCGAATGGCGGCCGAGTGCGGCGTGGGCGTGAAACATCGCATCCACCTTCGCTCTGCCACCGTCGCGAGAGACAGCCGTCATTCCGTAAATATGCCCGTTCGGATTGCCGCCCAGCCGCTCGATCGCGATCAGGATGTCCGTGTCTGACGCCGCCTTTTCTTGCTGCGCCGGGTTGTCCCGATCCAACTCCACCAGCATCGCCTTAAGCCCATCCTGCGCGATCAGCGCGCGGATCGGTCCCGCGCATTCGGGGTCGGTGTAGATGGTGACCGAATGGCCGATCCGTTCCAGCACGCCGGCCAGCACCACGGCACCGAACGGCCCATCGTTCTCGCCCAGCGGCATATGTCCCGCGACTGCGGCGCCGGTGACGATCCCGATCCGACAAGGTGCCAAGTTGAGCAGCATCGCCGCTTCCATGACGAGCGGCCCGGGAGAGGCTGCCCGCGCCACGTCATACAGCACCGATTTGAAGCCGCGCGTGACACCAGGACGCCTGATTTCGACGGTGACGAGACGGTCAATGTTGTCGGCGGCGACGTCATGCATGGTCTCTCTCCGGCTGAATGTTAATGGCTCCTATTCGCGCACAATCGGATTTCGCAGCACTCCGATCCCACTGATCTCCACCTCCACATGATCTCCCGCGCGCATATCTAAAGTCGGGGCCTCGGCACCCATCCACAACACATCGCCCGGATGCATCGTCATGTATTTGGTGATCTCGGCGATGAAGCGCGCAACGCCGAAGATCATGCTGTTGGTTTTGAACTGCGAAACCTGCGCACCGTTGAGACGAACCGTGGTGACGAGGTCATCGAGTTTCACATCGGTCTCGATCCACGGCCCCATTGGCTTGAACGTGTCGGCATTCTTCGAGCGCCACAGCGTGCGGTCGGCGGCCTGCCAGACCCGCTCGGAGATGTCGTTGCCGATGGTGAAGCCGAGCACGTAATCGAGCGCGTCTTCCTCGCGCACATGCTTGGCGGTCTTGCCGATCACCGCAACGAGTTCGCCTTCAAACTGAATCACGCCATCAGACGACGCCGGAATAACAACGTTGTCACCGTCACCCACCAGTGCATTGTTGGAGCGATAGCCAACCTCCGGACGGGTCGGAAGTTTCTGCGTGGACGGCATGAACTCGTTGGCCTCGCCGACATGGGCCGCGTAATTGTAGCCAACCGCGTAGAAATTCCCGGGGATCACCGGCGGCAGCAGCTTCACCGACGCGAGCGGGAGAACTTGCCCGGTACGGCTGTTGGCACCGAACGGGGTGCCGTCCACCACCGCCACCGCATCGCCTTGGACGATGCCGTAATGGATGGTGTCTTGGTGGCTGAACCGGGTCCAACGCATAGCGGTTTCCTTTCGCGCAAAACTTACGCGGGCATCCTATAATTGCGGGCTTGCTCGCGGATCTTGTCGGCCGAGAAATCGTTGATCTCGGCGATCAGATCATTGGTGAAATACGATCCCGGATCTCCAGCCTTGCCCTTCAGACCGGCAAATTCGATCTCCTCGTTCCACTCATTCGGCGTCACGTGGCCCCAGCGCGGATCGGTCTTGTCATATGAGGTGAACAGCTTGGCGCGCTTTTCGATGGGATTCTGGATCGCCTTGATCTGTTCGGCCATGCTCATCCCTTTGGGTGCTGCCTCGGGATACATCTGGATGAAAGCCACCGCCGCAGCAGTCGGGTTCTCCAAGGTGAACACCGAAGCCTTGGCCACGCCGCGCCCGAAGCCCACAGCCCATTTGCGATGCGTCGCAAGCGTCGCCTCGGTGGCCGAGAGATACAGCCCACCCACTTTCGGCACGTTGCTCGGCATCGGCAGATAACGCATCTCGATCCCTGCCGCTTCGATGGTGCCGAAGCCGGTGTCGTAATAGAACAGCCCGTCAATCGCCCCGCGCCGCAGCGCCTCACCGGCAGTGACACCCTCACCGACACTGAGCCAACTCACATCCTTGTCCGGGTCCATGCCCATCACGCGGAACACGCTCTGGCCGACCGGATAATCCGACTGCCCAACGCTGGAGACGCCGACGCGCTTGCCCTTCAACTCGGCCAGCGACTTGATCGGACTGCCCGGCATCACCGCCACGCCCCATTTGAACGGGTAGGTGTATTCGTAGAAATTCCGCGCTGGCAGCGCATCACCCTTGCCGACCAGCGGGATCTGGAAAGACGGCACGCCCACGCCGAACTCAATCCGTCCGGATTGCACAGAGCCCATCACGGCGGCGTTGGAGCCGAGCGGGATGGTCTCGATGCTGATCCCCTCCTCGCGGTAATAGCCGAGGATTTCCGGGATCACGCAGTTGATCACGATGGGCGAGATCACCTTGGTGGCGATGCCGAAGCGCAGCTTCTGCACGCTGCCCTGAGCCTGAACGGCAAAAGGCGTGAATGCGGCGGCGGCCATCAATTGGCGGCGGGAGAGGTTCAGGCGCATGCAAAATCCTCCTTCTTGTTTTTGTTCAGGACGCATCCGGCGGCGTGTCACTGGCCTGCCAGAAGACGAAGTGCTTCTGCAACAGTCGCATGACGGTGATCAGCACGTAACCCGCCACCGCGAGCACCACCAGAATGGCGAATACGCCCGCCGTGTCGGAGACCGATTGCAGCTGGGTGATCAACACGCCCACGCCGCGTTGGGCGCCAATGAACTCGGCGACAATCGCTCCCAGCAGCGCATAGACGATGCCGAGATTGAGGCCTGCGAAAATCAAGGGCGCGGCACTGGGCAGCTTGATCATCACAAAACGCTGCCAACGGCTGGCGTCGAGCGAGGCGAAAAGTTCCATCCGGTCGCGCTCAATTGCAACAAAACCCTGCATCGCGTTGAGCAGCACCGGGAAGAAGGCGAGGGTTGCCGACATCGCCACTTTCGGTTCCATCTCATAGCCGAACCAGATCACGTAAAGTGGGGCGATGGCGACTTTGGGCAGGCTCTGGAAGCCCACCACATAAGGGAACAACACTTTCTGCACGAAGCGGAACTCCGCCATCACGGCCGCCAGCGACACACCGCCCACGCCGCCGAGCAGGAAGCCCCACAAGGTGGCGACCAGCGTGTCAGAGAGCTGATACCAAATGCTCGCGCGTGAGGATGGGTCGGCGGTGAGGCCCGCGACCAGTTCGTGCCAGACCGCGCCGGGTGGTGGGAGGACGTATTTCGGCAGGCCCGTCAGGCTGATCAGCGTTTGCCAGATGCCGATGGCGACAAATGCGCTCACCAGCAGCCAGAACGCCTCGCGCAGACGGGCCTTCATTGGCCGCCACCCCTTTCGTCATCGGGAGGAGCCAAAGGCGACGTGGCAATGACGGGTGAGTTGGTGAAGCGGATGTGCTCACACATCGACCGATGCCCCCAACAAATGCCGGATCTCACGGGCGAAATCGCCGAATTCAGCGGTCGATGTCAGGTCGAAGTCGCGCGGGCGCGGGAATGGGATGGTGAATTCCTGCAAAATCCGCCCCGGCCGTGCCGACATCACGATCACCCGATCCGACAGAAACACCGCCTCCAGGATCGAATGCGTGATGAAGAAGACCGTCTTGCGATTGGCGAGCCAAATGCGCTGCAGCGCCAAGCTCATCCGCTCGCGGGTGAGTGCATCAAGCGCGCCGAACGGCTCGTCCATCAGCAACAATCCCGGATCGTGGATCAGGCTGCGCACAATCCCCACACGCTGCTGCATGCCGCCCGAAAGCTCGGAAGGGTATTTGCTCTCGAACCCGGTCAGCCCGACCAATTCCAGCAATTCGCGGGCGCGCGCGGAGGCGGGTGCACGGTCCATCCGCAGCACGCGGATCGGCACCAGCACATTCTCCAGCACCGTCAACCAGGGCAGCAACACGGGCGATTGGAACACCACACCCATGCCGCGCTGCGCCCGCGTCACCACCTGCCCGCGATAGATGATTTCACCAGCACTCGGCTTCACGATGCCTGCGATGAGTTTCATCATCGTCGATTTGCCGCAGCCAGAGGGACCCACCACGCTGACGAATTCGCCATCGGCCAGCGAGACCGAGACTTCCTCAAGGGCCGTGATCCGCGCACCTTCCCGCGTGTCGTACTGCTTGCGCAGTCCGCGGGCGTCGAGCAGAAGCGGGCCGGCTTCGCTCATCCGGCGGACCGTAAAGTGGCAGTGGCCTTCTCATCGACCGAGCCGTCGCTCTTGATCACCACGCCGTAATCCTGCGCCGCTCCCTCGACGGTCACGTAACCTTCCAACACATCGGCGGCCACCATCTCTGGCGGGCGTTCGAACGGATTGCCGTAGCCGCCGCCCGCTCCGGTGCGGATGAACACCCGGTCGCCCGGATGCAGCGGCATGTCGCTGCCCTTCAACCGCCGCTCGCGCTTGCCGCCGCCATGTTGGAGTTCGACAAATGCGTGGCTGCCGTCCTTGCCGCCGAACAGGCCCCAAGGCGGGCAGAGAATGCGGTCGAAGGTCACGGTCAGCTTGCAGTCGTAGTTGATGGTGTATTCCTTCTCCAACCCAAGCCCGCCGCGATATTTGCCGGCACCGGCTGAATCGGCACGGAAATTGTAGCGGTCGATGGTGAGCGGGTAGAGCGCTTCCTGCGCCTCGATGGGCACATCGAGAGTGTCGCCGTGCGCCAAGGTCTTGAACGGCCCTGCCCCATCCCGCCCGCTCGATCCGCCCCAGCCGCCATGGGCGGTGTCGAGATGCGAATAGAGTTTGCCCGTGCGCGGATTGATGCCCTGGAAGCGGTGCGAGCCCATGTTGGAGTGATGCCCCGCCGCCACGCCGCCCGGCATCGCGGGCGCGAGCGCCTTGATCACCGTGTCCATCACCGTCGGCAGCGGGATCGAATAGCGCGCCATCGGAGCGGTGGCCGAGGCGCTGAGGAACGTGCCCTGCGGCAACACGACTTCCAGCGGCGCGAAACTTCCCTCATTGGTCGCCTCGTCCGGCGTGGTGAGATATTTGAACGCGGTGCGCGCCGCCGTCACGCCACCGCCATCACGGCCCGAATTGAACGGCCCGCGCACCTGCGGCGAGCAATTCGACAGATCGACGATCATCCGATCGCCATCCACCGTCACACTCACCTCAATGCGGATCGGCTTGCCGTGATCGACGCCGTCATCGTCCAGGAATGAGACCGCGTGGTAGGTGCCATCCGGGATCGCCGCCACCGCCGCCCGTGCCGCATTGGCCGAGTTGTGCCAGATCAGTTCGATGGAGGCCTGCACGGTGTCGAAGCCGTAGCGCGCGATGGTCTCCTCGAACAGCGCGCGGCCCTTGATGCAACCGGCCACCTGAGCGTCGAGATCCCCCAAAGCTGCCGTCGGGAAACGGGTGTTGCTGGAGATCATGCGATAGATCTCCTCTACCCGCTCGCCCTTGCGGCGCAGCTTGACGCTGTGGAACTGCACGCCTTCCTGATAGATTTCCAGCGTGTCGTTGGACGCTGACGAGCCGACATAGCGGCCGCCAATATCGATCCAATGCACCAGCACGCACATGAACCCCATCAATGTGGTGCCATCCGGTGCGAAGACCGGGGTGGACATCACCACGTTGTTGAGATGTTGGCCGAGGGTCGCCGGATCATTGCTGATCACCACGTCGCCCGGTGCGATGCCCTCATTGGCATACATCTCCTTCGCGTCACGCACCGCGATGCCGAGCACGTTGGCCAGGAAGATCGGCAACCCGCCCTTGCCCTGACAGATCATCCGCCCCTCGGCATCGACGATGCCAACCGCGAAATCCTTGTACTCGTATACCAACGGGCTATAGGCGGTGCGCGTGATGTCGGTCTCGATCTGCTCGGGGATCGATTGCAGCGCGTAGCGGATCAGTTCGAGGGTGATCGGGTCATGCTCAGACATGCGCGTCACTCCGGCGGCCGATGGTAATTCGAATTTCGCCGAGATCGCCGACGACGAAGCTATCCAGCGGGCCAATCATGGTGGTGGAGCCGTATTCCTGGATCAGTGCCGGGCCACTCGAGGAAAAGCCGGATGGCAGACGGTCACGTTGATAAATCCGGGTCGGCACTTTTTCGGCGGAGACGCCGAAGCAGACATCGCGGATCACCGGCGCGGGATCGGCAGAACTTTGCGCGCGGCGCAAGCGGGCGAGGTCGGGTTGCGGCAGTTTTGCCGCCGCGGTTGAGCGCAGGCCCACGAGTTCGACCGGATTGCCACGGTCGGCATGGCCGTAGCGTTGTTCGTAGAAATTCTCGAACCGCTCCCGCAGCGCCACGACATTGTCGATGCCTGAAATGCCGATCTCTGCCGAATGCACCTGCCCGCGATACCGCAGTTCGGCGTAGCGGACGATGATGGCCTCGGTCACTCCGGTCTCTGAGGCGAGCGTCGCGCGCAGCGGTGCCTCAATAGCCTGATACTCCGCCTCCATCAGATCGAGCAGCCCGTCTTCCAGCGGACGCAGGAAGGTGCGCGCCGAATCCTGGCGGGCATTGGCGAGCAGCATCCCGATGGCGGAGAAATTGCCGGGCTCGGGCGGGATGATCACTTGGGGGATGTGCAGCTCACGCGCCAGATCCACCGCGTGCAACGGCCCGCCGCCGCCATAGGCGAACAGCGCGAAGTCGCGCGGATCGCGGCCGCGCTCGACGGTGATCTTGCGGATCGAGCCCGCCATCGTCACCGAGGCAATGGCGAGAATGCCTGCCGCCGTGCGCAGAGTTCCGGCCTCATCGTTCAGCCCCAAAGGCTTGGCAATCTTCTCCGCAATCGCCCGCTGCGCACCCGCCAAATCGAGCCCCATCTCGCCGCCCAGGAATTTCTGCGCGTCGAGCCGCCCCAAGACGAGATTGGCATCCGTCACCGTGGGCTCGGTGCCGCCTTTGCCGTACGCCACCGGGCCGGGCTCGGAGCCCGCGCTGCGGGGCCCGACCGAGAGGCGGTTCTGCCCGTCCAGCGAGGCAATCGAGCCGCCACCGGCACCGACTTCGACGATGTCGATCACCGCCCCCCTGATCGGGAAGCCGCGCTCATAGCCGCCGACATAATAGACCGGCTTCACATCGAACCCGCCATCGCGGACGAGCGCCGATTTCGCGGTGGTGCCGCCCATGTCGAAGGCGATCAGATTGGGAACTCCCAGCGCCTCGCCATAGGCCGCAGCACCGATGCAGCCGCCGATCGGGCCGGATTCGACCAGCGCGATCGGCTCGCGCGCGGCACGTTCGAGCGCCAGCACGCCACCATTGGAGCCCATCATGAAGGCGTGGCCGGGGAAGCCGCGCGCGGCAAGTTCGTCAGCGAGGCGGCTGAGATATCCCACCATGCGCGGGCCGACATAGGCGTTGGCGGCTGCGGTGGCGGTGCGCTCGTATTCATACCATTCGCGCGACAGGCCAGTGGCGGTGGTGATGAACACGCCGGGCAGCAACGCTGTCAGCCGGTCCGCCACCCAATCTTCATGCGCGGGCGATAGATAGGCGTTGAGGAAGGAAATGCCCACCGCTTTCACCCCGCTGGCGAGCAACTCCTCCGCCAACGCGCGAATATCGTTCTCGGTTGGCAGCTTGACGGTGCGGCCAAGACTGTCCATCCGCTCGGTGATTTCGAAACGCAGATGGCGCGGAATCAGCGGCTTGTGGCGGCGGTAGAACAGATCGAAGGTCTCCGGCCGATTGCCGCGCGCGATCTCCAGAATATCGCGAAATCCGCGGGTGGCGACGAGTGCGGCAGGCCCGCCCTTGCGCTCCAGCAGCGCGTTGATCACCAGCGTGGTGCCGTGTTTGAACACCGACGCCTCGGACAGATCGACCCCGGCCTTGACCAGGCAATTCCCCACTCCCTCGAACAAATCGCCATAAGTTGTCAGGCTCTTCGCAATGGCGATGCTGCCAGCCTTCGGGTCATACGCCACGAGATCGGTGAAGGTTCCCCCGGTGTCGATGGCCACAATGCCTCGTCCGCGCATCGGGGTGTTGTTAGAGGCCATTCGTTTTTCCCATTGGTTCTTGGACGTTTGCGGGCATTATGCCGGTTGCTTTACGTTTGTCACGTCCCCCCTCGCCACAATTGTCGGACAATCGGGAATGTCGGATTTGATCCGTCCTGCTGTATTCTCAGCCCGCTTCGCCTGAGGCATGCTCGGGAAAATCCGCTCGGGAGGAGCCGGCATGGACCACGTCACCGATACCCAGGATTGGCCGCAGGCGTTGCATCGCATCTTGCGCGAGGAAGACGTGCGCCAGATGTCGTTCGTGCCGGATGCCGGGCATTCCGCGCTGATCCGACTGTTCGAGCAGGACAACAACGTCACCTGCAACGTGCTCACCTCCGAACAGGAAGGCATCGCGATCGCCGCCGGAGCTTGGCTCGGCGGGCAACGCAGCGTGCTGCTGATGCAGTCAAGCGGGGTCGGCAACTGCATCAACATGCTCTCGCTCGCCACAATGGGCCGTTTTCCGCTGCTGATGCTGGTGACGATGCGCGGCGAATGGGCGGAGTTCAATCCGTGGCAGGTGCCGATGGGGCTGGCCACCGAAACCACACTCAACGCCGCCGGCATCCGCACCATGCGGGCCGACACGCCAGAGGATCTGATCGAGATCACCGCCTCGGCCGCCCGCCTCGCCTATGGCGCGGACCAACAGGTGGCCGTGATCATCTCGCAGCGCCTGCTCGGAGCAAAGAAATGGTGAACCACACGCTCGACCGCCGCGCGGTTGTGGAGATTCTCACGCGAGATCGGCAGAACACGCTGATCATCACCGGCCTCGGCTCCTCCAGCTACGACATGCATGCGGCAGGTGACAATGATGATATCTTCTATCTCTGGGGCGCGATGGGCTCCGCCGCCTTGGTCGGGCTCGGCCTCGCGCAGGCGCAGCCGAACAAGCACGTGATGGTGCTCACCGGCGATGGCGAGCAGTTGATGGGGCTTGGTGGGCTTGCGACGATTGCCGTGGCCAGGCCGCGCAATCTGACCATCGTCGTGCTCGACAATGGGCATTTCGGCGAGACCGGCATGCAACTCAGCCACACCGGCCACGGCATCAATCTGGCCAGCATCGCTGCTGCCGCAGGCTTTGCCGAAACCGGCAGGATCTGGGACGAAGACGGCGTTGGCCATCTCGCCGAACAAATTCGCGTCACTGCCAGCGGTCCGCGGCTGTTCGTGGTGCAGTTCAAGGCGGAAAACCTGCCACGTTCGCTGCCGGTGCGTGACGCGGTCTATCTCAAGAACCGGATGCGAATCCATCTTGGACTGTCCGTGACCTGAAACAATGGCATGGAATCGACCGCAAGCATGAAATAGGCACCAGCCAAACTCTTCGCAAAAAATACAAATTTTGATTATCAGATGAAAAATAAACAAACACGCAAAGGTCCATATAGAAGTTTTTATTTTATCTCACGTCTTGTCAGATGATGCGCGGAATATCACAAAAATGTGATCGATCTATATGAAAAATATCACACAGATTGCGACGGGAAATCTTGCCGATTGCCTGATAATTTGTTTAGCTTGAATTTGATTGAAAACCGGATTTGTATGAGCCCGCGACAGTCGAATTGCTGCCCGTCGGGTGATGTGTCCCAAGAAATGTGATGCTTACACACGTGAAATCCTGGCTGACAGATACAGTCCTCCCCGGCGGCGTCACACGTCAAATTTGGCGTGTGATCGTCGGTGGCGTGATTGCGGTGCTGGCGATCTTCGCGGTGGCGGGGGACATTGTCTGGTCGGCTCGCCAATCGCAGATAGTGGAATGGACGCGCTTTGCCTCCGATCTGTCTTTGATGGTGGCCGAACAGACCCATCAAACCATCAAGGCCTCCGATCTGGTCCTGCGCACCATCACCGACCGCGTGGAGGAGACCGGCATCGAGTCGGAGTCCGAATTCGAAGTTCTGATGGCCGGCAAGGACGTGCACGAAATCCTACGCGAACGCGCCGCCGGTGTGCCGCAGATCGACGTCGCCACCGTGGTCGGCCTCAATGGCACCGTGCTGAATTTCACCCGCTGGTGGCCCGCGCAATCGCAGACCCCGCCATTCAACAAGATCGACCTGTCCGACCGCGATTATTTCAAGGCGCAGTTGTCGGACCCCAAATTGGAGACCTATATCAGTGCCCCGGTGCAGAACCGTGGCACCGGCACTTGGACCTTCTATCTCTCGCACAAGATCCACGCGAAATCTGGCAAGGTGCTTGGAATCGCCCTCACCGGCCTGCATGTCGAGTTCTTCAGTGATTTCTACAGGACTGTCAGTGGCGGCAGCGACCGTACCTTCAGCGTGTTTCGCAATGATGGCGTGCTGCTCGCACGCTATCCGCCGCGAGAGGATTATCTCGGTCGGTCGTTCCGCTCCGGCTCGGTGATCGCACTCGGGCTGACCACCAATGCCGATGCTGGCGCCACCTTCACCCACGTGCCACGCGTGACCGAACCGGGCGACACCCGCGCCAGGATCACCTCGCCCCGACGGGTGCCGGAATATCCGTTGCTGATCAATTCGATCATCTACGAAGACGAATTCATGCCGACTTGGCGTCGCGACGCCGTGCGCATCGCAACAATGGCGCTCTCGCTGTCTGCGGTGGTGATGGCATTGGCGATCTCGCTCGCCAGCCTACTCTCCCGCCAGAGCCTGACGATGCAGCAATTGATGGCGTCGCAGCGTGCGGCGGAGTCGGCGGCGCATGCGAAATCCGAGTTCCTGGCGATGATGAGCCATGAGATTCGTACGCCGATCAACGCGGTGATCGGCATGTCGGACGCCCTGCTGGAATGCAGCCTGCCGGAGCGGGAACGCGGCATGGCCAACGTCGTCAACGACGCGGCATCGCATCTGCTGACCATCGTCAACACCATTCTCGATTTCTCGCGGCTGGAGGCTGGGCAGGACCGCTCGACCAACGCGCCGTATGAAGTGCGCCGCGTGGTGCACTCCGTCCTCGATCTCGCCGGCGGGCTACCGGGGGCCTCCAAGCTTGAGATCACCTCGCATGTGGCCGACGACGTGCCGGAAGTTGTGGTGGGAGATCAGGGGCGGGTGACGCAGGTTCTGCTCAACCTGCTCGGCAACGCGGTGAAATTCACCGAACGCGGCAGCGTCGATCTCAATATCTCCCGGGTGCGCACCGGCTCGGCGCAACGTCCGCCGATGCTGCGCTTCGCCGTGACCGACACCGGAACCGGCATCACCCGCGCGATGGCGGACCGGCTGTTCGAGCCGTTCGAACGCGGCGAGGGCTGGAAGTCGCACAAGGGCTCTGGCACCGGTTTGGGTCTGGCGATCTCCAAGCGTCTGGTCGAGTTGATGGGTGGCGAGATCGGTGCCGATGGCGAGCCGGGGCTCGGCTCGGTGTTCTGGTTCGAACTGCCGCTGCGCGAGGGAAGTGCCGCCGATGTTCCGCGGGTGCAGGCGGCACCGACGGGAGAGCCGACGGCGAGCCGGGCCATCGACATTCTGGTCGCCGAGGACAGCGTGACCAGTCAGTTGGTCGCAAGGCATTTCCTGGAATCGCTCGGCCACCGTGTGAGCATCGTCGAGAACGGCGCAGAAGCGCTGATGGCCGTGCAGCAGCGGCATTACGATCTGGTGTTGATGGACGGCCATATGCCGGTGATGGACGGGCTGGAGGCCACACGCGAAATCCGCGCCCTTGGCGGTCGTTTCCTCAGCCTGCCGATCTACGGCCTGTCGGCCAATGTGCTGAGTTCGGACCGCGAGCATGCGACGCGCGTCGGGATGAATGGCTATCTGACCAAGCCGGTGCGAAAGCCGGAAATCGCCGCCGTGATCGCCCAGCTTTACCCGGCCGTCGTGCCGTAGAGGGTGATGAGCTTGGCTTGAACCAATGACGAATAGAGGTGTTCGAAAGAAATCGGTCGTCAGATCGCGTTTTTCTCGCACTCTTCGCAGGTGCAGCGTTACGCTGAGGGCGAGGAGAACCGAGCCATGGTTGCATCACGCATCGCCGCCATCACCCAGACCATCATCCGCCGCAGCGATGCGGCGCGAAAAGCCTATCTCGACCATCTCGATGAAGCCGCCGAGCAGGGGCCACGACGCGGCGCACACGCCTGCGGGAATATCGCGCATGCCTTTGCTGCCAGTTCCCCTGCGGACAAGGCACTTCAGCACGCGGAGCAGGTGCCGAACCTCGCCATCGTCACCGCCTATAACGACATGCTCTCCGCCCACCAGCCTTATGAGGGCTACCCCGAACTGATCCGCGCCACTGCGCGGGCGGCAGGCGGCACCGCGCAGGTGGCGGGTGGGGTTCCGGCGATGTGCGACGGGGTGACGCAGGGCCGTCCGGGCATGGAACTCTCGCTGTTCTCGCGGGACGTGATCGCGCTCTCCACCGCTGTTGCTCTGTCGCACGACATGTTTGACGCCGCCGTCTATCTCGGCATTTGCGACAAGATCGTCCCTGGTTTGGTGATCGGAGCACTCACCTTCGGACATCTGCCAGCAGTGTTCATCCCCTCCGGGCCGATGACATCAGGCATCACCAATGACGAGAAGGCGCGCATCCGCAATCTTTATGCGGAAGGCAAGATCGGTCGGGCTGAGCTGCTGGAATCCGAATCCCGCTCCTATCACGGGCCGGGCACCTGCACCTTCTATGGCACCGCCAATTCCAACCAGATGCTGATGGAGGTGATGGGCCTGCACCTGCCAGGGGCGGCCTTCGTCAATCCCGGCACGCGACTGCGCGAGGAACTGACCAAGGAGGCGGTCCGTCAGGCGCTGTCGATCACCGCTCTGGGCAATCGATTCACCCCGGTGGGCCGAATGCTGGATGAGCGGGCATTTGTGAATGCCATCGTGGCGCTGCATGCGACGGGTGGTTCGACCAATCACGCCATCCATTTGCTGGCGATGGCGCGGGCGGGGGGGATTCATCTGACGTGGGAC
>CAITEF010000073.1 GCA_903891315.1 uncultured Rhodospirillales bacterium
CCGCCGCCGGAATGCTCTGGCGCTTCAGCCGTGCGGCCAACACCGGAGCCGGGAACGAGGCAGCGACCTGGGCGATCAGCGCCACCGATGCCACCAGACCGGCCTTGACCGGATCGTCACCCCGGCTGCGCAGGATCGGTGCCATCCAGGACAGCACCGAATAGGCCAGCATCGATTGCAGCCCCATATAGAGCATCACATTCCACGCCAACGGATCGCGCAGCAGCGACGGCGCACCGCGATGGTCGGCGACGTTGGCCGGATTGCGCACCCCGCGCCATAGTATTGTCGCGGCAGCCAGCGTGAGCACGGCCGGAAGCGCCCAGAATTCCAACGCCCAGGGCCAGGAGCCGTCAAACGCGATCCGCAACGGTGCCGTCGCCCCCACCGGGATCGTGCCACCCAGGCAGAGCAGCATCGCGTAGAGGCCAGACATCATCGCGGTGCGGTCGGCGAAATCGCGCTTGAGCAGCCCCGGCATGATCACATTGCCAGCCCCGATCCCCACGCAGGCAAGCAGACTGCCAACGGCCAGGGTTGCAACACTTCCAAAGCCGCGCAGAACCAACCCGGCGGTGATCGCCGCCATCGCGATCAACGCGGCACGCTCCAGCCCGAAACGGCGCACCAACCAGGGCACGGTCGCGGCGAACAGGCCAAGGCAGAGCACCTGTCCCATCGACAGCAGACTCACATCCGACGCCGTCATCCCGGTGCTGGCCAGCACCTCCGTCAACACCGGCGACAGGCTGGAGACCGCCGTGCGGAGATTGAACGCAATCAGCAAAATCACCCCGGCCAATGCCAAACGCGGCCGAATCGGTGCCGGACTGCTCCTGCGTGCTGGACTTGGCGCTGGGCGTGCGGCCTCAATGCGCGACATGGCAGGCTCCCTTTGATGATCCTGTGTGTGTCGGATCAGTGAGCGGAACAACCTGCGTATTTGCGGGGCGGGACTGTCAAAGCTGGAGGGTTGCGCTAGATTGGCGCAGATGGACTCCACACCCCCCTCTGCTGCCGCTCACGGCGGCAAGCCCGGCAAGGCATGGCTCGCCAAACAGGCGCGGGCCGGAAGACGCGCGTCGGGCGGATTTGTGGCACTTTCCTTGGTCGGCACAGCCTGCGCGGCCGGTCAGGCGTATGTTCTGGCGATGCTGCTCTCCGTGCTGCTCGGCACTGACGGGCCCGATGAGCCGACGCTGATCCCGGCTTTGATCTTCACCGGCCTCGCCATTGCCCGCGCGCTGATCGGCGTCGCAATCGAGTCGCTGGCATTCCGGCTCGGTGCCAACGCGCGCAGACGGCTGCGCAGCGACGCATTGAGCCGACTTCTCGCTGCCGGGCCTGCATTGCTGCGCGGCGCGCATTCCGTCGAACTCGCAGCCGTGGTGGTGGACCGTATCGAGTCACTCGACGGTTTCTTCGCCCGCTGGCTGCCGGCCGCCACGCTCGCGATGGCAGCACCGCTGATGCTGGCGGTGATCATCGCCTATTTCGATTACGTCGCCGCCTTGATCCTGATCGGCATGGCCATTGTCGTTCCGGTGGCGATGGCGGTGTTTGGCATCGGCGCGGGCCGCGCGGCGTCGCGGCAATTCACCGCGATGTCGCGGCTGCAGACCCGGTTTCTCGACCGCATGCGCGGCATCGCCACCATCGTCATGCACGGACGCACCGACGACGAGGCGAAAGCGCTGCTCGTCGCTGCCACCGAGTTGCGCAAGCGGACTTTGACAGTGATGCGCGTCGCCTTTCTCGGCTCCGCCGCCACCGACGTCGCCGCCGCGTTCTGTCTGATCTTCCTTGCCTTGCGGGCGCTGTCTGCACTGAATGGGAACACG
>CAITEF010000074.1 GCA_903891315.1 uncultured Rhodospirillales bacterium
GCCGATCCCCATCAGCAGCAGACCCGCCGGCAGGACAGCACCATCGATCTCGGGCACGCCCTTGAACGAGAAGATTTCCAGCTTGGTCGTGTTCGATGCGCTGGTCGTGCCACCGGACACCCTGAAGCTGATCGTATCGCCCCCATTCAGGCCATAGAACGCCAGCTGCCCGGCTGTCGGCGTGGGAGTGGAAACGCCCCCGATCAGCGAGGTGTCCGTTGGCCCGACCATTGTCGCCACCCGCTTGCCGTTGATGAAAAGGTAGCTTATCGACCCGATCGATGACTGGCCGCTCATCTTCCAGTTGAAGCTCAGTTCACCGCCCTGGGTCAGGATCCAGGTGATTCGGTCGATACCCTTGATCTGCGCGGACAGCGCAAGCGAACCGTTGCCGGAGCTGTCCAACTGGTAGGTGTTGCCACTGGTCGTGTTGGTAGTGCCGTTATTGGCAACGGTCGTGTTGGTGCCAGCGCTCTGCGGAGCCGATATGTTTGCCCCGGTTCCCGAGAACCCATATCCTGGAGTGTTGAATTGGGTAAACGTTGAAGACGTGAAATTGTTCATCGTGAATATGACGTGGCAATAATTGTTGTTCACGGTGCAGGTTGATGCTGCTGAAGCGGTTCCGCAGAATGACACCATACCAACGGCCGTCAGCGCAGCTTTTACAAAGGTTGACTTGTTCAGCATTGTTCACTCGCTTTCAAGATTTCGGATTTGAAACGATACAATCAAAGACAATCAAAGAAAGGACCAATTGTTCCAGCCGACAGCATCGGCGCACAGCAGAAGATTTGTCGTGCCATGCGCCAGGATCGCGTCTCGGCAAGACCGACGCCGGATGAACACCACCGCAAACACCAGGCCAGCCACGATGCCCGCCAGGATGTGCCGATGCATCACGCCGAACACGATCGAAGACATCACCACAGCGAACGCCGTGCGCGGCGCTGGCGAGACGAACCGCGCCAACCCATCAGACAGCCACGGCACCATGAAGGCGCGGAACGTCATTTCTTCCGTAATCGGGATGATCAGCGATGATCCGATCACGCGCATGACCAGCCACGCCGTGGCGACCACCGGCGTGGCGGCGAACAGCGTTTCGGCAAAGGCATCCGATGCGCGCGAATCCGCCGGAACCATCTGGGTCCACGCGATGAACGCGAACACACCCGCCGCAACCGGGATGGGGTTGATCGTCCAGTCCGCCTCTGCAGGCGGCAGGCGCAGGCGCCACAGCACCAGCGCGGCCAGCACGATTGGCCCGGGGTAGAACCAGTTGAACTGGCCGGAAATGAGGCCGAATGCCCTTGTGGCTGCCAGGATGACCGCAGTGGGATAGACCAGCGCAAGATCGGGCCTTTCCAGCGCGATGGCCGCCCTGCGCGGCCTGATCCATTCGGTTTGGTCCAACGCCCCGCGGTGGGCGACACAGCGCAGCAGCAGCACGAACGAAGCTGCCACCAGCACCAGCGAGACCACCCCGAAATTGGCATGAAAGCCGTTTTCAGCAATGTCGGCCGACCACAAATCGCCGATGTAGAACAGCACGACCAGCCGCAGCACATTGAGCAGGAACGCGCAGAGCGTAGCGACCGCAACGAGCATCAGCGCGCGCCCAAGGTGCAGATGGCGCCGCTCAAGCGCGACCACGGCACCCAGCAGAGCCACAGTCAGCGCCATGCCTTCCAGCCCCGAACAGCCCGGAAAGATGAACGCGGAAAAGCCGCCAGAGCGATAGACCGGCGTGCCATCGGGCTTGACCACCACCAGCGCGACCGGGTGCCCCAGGGCGCCGCTGATCATGGAGACGATGGCCATCGTTGCCTCGGTAAATATCCGGGCAGACGGATAGCCGACGCGTTCAAACACCCGCCAGGCGCCATAGGCGGCAAAGACGGCTCCCCCCATCAACGCCATCCGGATGCGGACCATCTGCCCGATATCCAGCCGTCCAGGCAGCAAAGTGGCCCAGCCGGCAAGCAGATACACGGGCCACAGCGCGACAGAGGCCGTGTAGAAAAGCAGCGCCAGCGACATGATCCGTGGTGACAGCGCGACCAGCGGCGGAGCGGCGTAGGCCCACGACAGCAAGGCAAGGCCGGCCACGAAATGCACCGTGACGCCCACCGCCGATGCCGGCTGACGCCAGGCCTGCGCCACATCGCCGCGATGCAGACCGAGACCATAAAGCACCATCGCCGCACCGCCGAACACAGCGCCACGAACGATCACGGGCAGCCACGCCATCAACCGGAACAAAGGCTCGGCCGAGCGCGCCGCGCCGTTGTAGCGCGTGGCGATGATGACACCGAGCACCACCAGCAGCACCGCCTGAAGCACAGTGGCAAGGGTGCGCTGGCGCAGCAAGCCAGCGGAGTGGCTGGTCCAATCCGGCAGTTCCGGGGTTTCCCGCCACAGGATCAGCCGCCGCCACCGCGCCTGTTTCATCCGGATCGGTTCACCCGGGCCGTTCTCGCCATCGCTGTCATCGACAATCCGCTGGCTTTGCCACCACGTCCGCAAGCCCGCGCGCGCCACACGCTTGGGACGGACCGTGCCCTCGAACGCAGCCAGAGGCACGACATGCGCCGACTCGCGACGCTCGATTCCGAGGAACTGCGAAGCAGGCTTGCGCGCCGGCCGCGGGACATCCTCGCCCAGCCCGACTGGCTGAACTGGTCTTCGCCCGCGTCGCGTGTAGCGCTCACCCGCCATCCGCTAGCCCAACAAGCCAGAAAACAGGGCCAGCAGCCCCTGTGCCACCACCACCATCGAGATCAGGAAGCGGCGACGTTCGACCCAAGGGCGGATTTGCGGCGCGTAGCGCCACAGCACGCCCGCACCGACCCATGCCACCACACAGCCCCCGGCCACCCAGGCGAAATCGTGGGTGAATTTCACAAACGCGGTTTCGGCAAGAACCCATCCTGCCTCGGCCAAGACCGAGAACACGACAACGGCCGCAACAAATCGCTGCATCGCGGGGCCATAGAACCTGGCATAGGCCCTGTCGCTGAGCCTTGCCGTCCAGCGCGGACGCAGCGCCGCATCTTCGACCATCAAGCCGCCACCCCGGAATTGGCGGAACGCCCAGGCCACGACCAGACCTGCCAGCGCAAACATCGCGATCCACAACGAGCGGTTCTGCGCGGTGGCGGTCAGATAGGGCAAACGGCCCCAATCCGCCCCGGAACGCTCGGCGATGGCCGGATCGTGAAATTCGATCTGCGCGGTCTTGAGGAGGTGGCGATGGATGTTGTCGTAGGCACTGCTGCGCTTTTGCGCGAGCAGGGTCGTTTCAAGGACCGTGCCCATCGCCACCGGATCGATCGGATCGGGATACGAATCGTGCAGGACAAGAAACGTGCAGGTATCCTGCACGCAGTCTGCATGAATGCGCCGCCCACTGGACTGCATCGCCTGCAACACCGAGAACACGGGAGCGTCGATTTCCTCGCTGCCCTGCCAACGATTGCCCTGCATGGTATCGTAGAGCTGCTCCTGGGCCCACTGGAATGCCGGGCCGACTTCACCGCTGCCGATACCTTCCAGGGCGGATATCTGCGCTGCATGCGCACGCATTTCGCTGGTTGCGGCGGCAGTCCGGGCCCGCACCACCACTTCATGGTAATGCCAGGTCTTGCGATCCTTGAAGAATTGCGGGTTTCGGGCAACGAAGGCCTCGACTTCGCCCGGCACGAGGGTGATGTCCTGTGTCGAAGACAAGTCGTAGAGCTCGATGA
>CAITEF010000075.1 GCA_903891315.1 uncultured Rhodospirillales bacterium
CCTTGCTCGGCTTCGGCTGTATCCCGGTGATCAACGAGAACGACACGGTGGCCACCACTGAGATCCGTTTCGGCGACAATGACCGGCTCGCCGCGCGTGTGGCAGAGATGGTGCAGGCCGATCAGTTGCTGCTGCTGTCGGATATTGACGGGCTCTACACCGCCGATCCGCGCCGCCATGCCGATGCCAAACATATCCCGGTGGTTGAGCAGATGAGCGACGAGATCGAGGCGATGGGGGGCGAGCCGCCGCCAGGGTTTTCCTCTGGCGGCATGCGCACCAAGCTGATCGCCGCACGGATCGCGACGGGGGCGGGGTGTGCGATGGCGATCGGGCTCGGCCATGTCGAGCGGCCATTGCGGGCGCTGCAGAATGGAGCGCCCTGCACCTGGTTCCTGCCCAATCCGGAAGGCCGCTCGGCGCGCAAGCGCTGGATCGGCGGCTCGCTGCAACCGGCCGGTGTGCTGGTGGTGGATGAGGGGGCCGAGAAGGCGCTCAAGCGCGGCAAGTCGTTGCTGCCTGCGGGCGTGAAGGAATTGTCCGGCGAGTTTGAACGCGGTGACGCTATCGAGGTTCGCAACGGCGAGGGCCGTGTGTTGGCGCGTGGCTTGTCGGCCTATTCCAGCATCGATGCCGCGCGGATCATCGGCCATCAGTCCAGCGAGATCGAGGCTTTGCTCGGCTGGCGAGGGCGGGATGAGGTGATCCACCGGGATGATCTGGTGTTGATGTGATGGGCACAATTCGTAGGGTGGGATGCCGCTCGGGCATCCCACCATTCTCTGCAACGCCCGTGGTGGGATGCCCAAACGGCATCCCACCCTACGTTGAACAATCGCGCAAAATAACGGCACACTGCGTGTAGAGGTCGCCATGCACATCGAACAAAGCGCAATCGCCCAATGGCTCAGCCATGCCGCCGCCGCCGCCCGCGCGGCATCGGACGAGCTGGCGCATATGCCAGTGGCCCAGCGCAATGAAGGTTTGCACGAGGCTGCCGCCGAGTTGCGCGCGCAATCGGATGTGATTGTGGCCGCGAATGCCGTTGATATCGAAGCGTTTGACGCGGCCGGTGGCACGGCGGCGTTTCGTGACCGTCTGCTGCTCACCCCCGCCCGCGTCGAAGCCATGGCGGTTGGGCTGGAAGAGATCGCCGAACTCCCCGATCCGCTGGAGCGCACGCTGTCGGAATGGACGCGCCCGAACGGCCTTGTCATCCGCCGCGTCGCCCAGCCGCTCGGCGTGATCGGGATGATTTATGAGAGCCGCCCGAATGTGGGGGCCGATGCTGCTGGCATCTGTTTGAAATCAGGCAATGCGGTCATTCTGCGTGGCGGATCGGACAGTATTTTCTCTGCCCGCGCCATCCATGCCGCCTTCACCGAGGGCCTACGTCGCGCGGGCATTCCCGAGACGATGGTGCAGATCCCGCCCGCCACCGACCGCGCCTTCGTGGCGGCGATGCTGGCGGCCAGTGGGATGATCGATCTCATCATTCCACGCGGTGGCCGCACCCTTGTTGAACGCGTTCAGGCGGAAGCTCGCGTGCCGGTGCTCGCCCATGCCGAGGGGCTCTGCCACACCTATATCCACACCGCCGCCGACCCCGAGATGGCGCGACAGGTTCTCACCAATGGCAAGATGCGTCGCACCGGCGTCTGCGGGGCGACCGAGACGCTGCTGATCGATTCCGACATCGCGCCGGGACTGCTGCCCTTGCTGATCAACGATCTCGCCAAGCTCGGCTGCGAATTCCGCGCCGATGTTGGAGCGCGGGCCATCGTCTCCTCGTTGCCGGCTGCCAAAGACGCCGATTTCGACACCGAATGGCTGGCACCGATGCTCTCGGTGGCGGTGGTCGATGATGTCGATGCCGCACTCGATCACATCGCCCGCCACGGCTCCAGCCACACCGAGGCGATTGTGACGGAAGACGCTGAGATTGCGGCCCGCTTCCTCAACCGCTCCACCTCGGCGGTGACGATGTGGAACGCGTCCACCCAGTTCTGCGACGGTGGCGAGTTCGGCTTCGGCGCTGAGATCGGCATCGCGACCGGACGGGTGCATGCGCGCGGGCCGGTCGGTGTGGAGCAGTTGACCACCTATCGCTATCAGGTGATCGGCACCGGGCAAGTGCGACCCTGAGCAACCGGCCCGACCCAATCCCGCGCTGGGGCGACCGGCGTCGCCTGCGTGTCGGGCTGCTCGGCGGGTCGTTCAACCCGGCGCATGAGGGACATCTGCATGTCGCGCGCACCGCGATGCGGCGGCTGCGGCTCGATCAGGTCTGGCTGATGGTCTCGCCGGGAAATCCGCTCAAGCCGCAAAAAGGGATGGCGTCGATGCGGGCGCGATTCGCCTCGGCGCGCAAGATTGCCGATGGGCGGCGGATCGTCGCCACCGGAGTCGAGCAACATATTCACACCCGCTATACGGTGGACACGTTGCGCACGCTGCGAATTCGCTTCCCCTGTGTGCAGTTTGTCTGGCTGATGGGGGCCGATAATCTGGTGCAGTTGCCGCGTTGGAATGAGTGGATGGAAATTGCCCGCCACACGCCCTTTGCCGTGCTGCCGCGCCCGACCTACAATCACCGCGCGCTGTCGGGACTGGCCTCGCAGCGTCTGCGTCGTTGGCGATATCACGAACGGAGCGCCCCTGCTTTGGCGGGTTTGGCAGCACCGGGATGGGTGTTTCTTCCGGCGGCGCAGAATGCCCAATCCGCCACCGCCATTCGGGCGCGCATGCTGTCTATCCTGACATCGCGCGCCAAACCCATCTGAGGAGTTCGCGTCATCGCCCGCAAGCCGACCAACCCGCCGCCACCGCCGAAACCGCCCGCCGCCGCCGCCGGAGACGCTCCCGCCGCCAAGGCGCCGCGCAAGCGCGCCGCTCCCAAGCTCGCCCCTGGCGTTCCGGCCACGCCTGGCACGCCGCGCAAGAAAGCCGTCGCCGCCGGTCCGAAAAAGACCGCCGAGCGGGTGCGCGAACGCGCGGCCCCGTCGCGCCTGGATCAGTTGCAGAGCGTGATCATGGCGAGCCTTGAGGATGACAAGGCGGAGGGCATCATCGCCATCGACCTCGAAGGTCGCGCCTCATTTGCCGACCGGATGGTGATCGCCTCGGGTCTGGCGGATCGTCAGATCGCGGCCATGGCGACGCATCTGGAAGACAAGCTGGAAGAGGCCGGCCTCAAGCGCGTGCAGATCGAAGGCGCTGGTGGCTCGGACTGGGTGCTGATCGACGCGGGTGACATCGTTATTCACCTCTTTAAGCCGGAGGCGCGCGAGATGTATCAGCTTGAGCGCATGTGGGGACCTGACGAGGACAGCCACACTGGCTGAGTGGCGGCTTGTTGCGGTCGGCAAGATCGGCTCTGGGCCTGAGTCGGAGCTGTTCGAGCGCTACAATGAGCGTCTGCGCCCGAAGATCTCGGTGATCGAGATTGCCGATGGCAAAGGCGCTGCGGCGGAGATCAAGCGGCGCGAGGCGGATGCGATTCTGGCGGCTGTGCCGGAGGGCGCGCTTGCGGTGGCGCTGGATCTTGGCCCGGTGGCCCCACGATCGGAAGTCCTGGCAGCGCGGTTATCGACCTGGATCGAGACCGGCAAACCGCTGGCCTTCATCATCGGTGGGGCGGAGGGGCTGGATGCGCGGGTGATCAAGCGGGCAAACCATGTGTTGTCGCTGGGGCCGCTGACCTGGCCGCACATGTTGGTGCGGGTGATGTTGGTGGAGCAGTTGTATCGCGCGCGGATGATTGCGACGGGGCATCCGTATCATCGCAGTGGGCGGCCGGATTAAGCTGACGCTTGTTCCGTCATCGCGAGGCGCGAAGCGCCGTGGCGATCCAGCAGTCGCTTCCCCGGAATACCGCGCTGGAGCGTGGCGAACATTCACAAATCGGAACATTGAGAGCGCAATTCTCCGACTCGTCAGAACGCGATTTTCGGAAAATGCCAACGCTGTCGCAGACATGAGGCCACGACTCGCCGAGCCGCACACGGCGCAACTGCCCATGGTCAACACGCACAAGCAGGCAAGAACCGAGCTGGCCTGACACGCGCACAGGGGCCGTCTGGCCGATTGCGCAGGCGACGCCATCCGCATCACGGCGGCGGACGCGCCGTCTCTGTCCTGCGATGACGCTGCGCGGCGTGCGGGAGGCGGTGATCGGGGCAGCGGCGCTCTCGCGGGTGACCGGTCGAAGCGAACCCTCCCGCCACGCCGCCAACATCCGATCCAGTGTCTCCATCGTCGCGACCATCTGCCGATACAGCGCCCGCCCGAACCAGATCTCCATCAGGAACGCCACCCCGCAGCCGCGCAGCCACGCCAAAAAACCGCCAAAGGCGGGGGCGCTGGGAGCCTCAGAGATGCAGGGTTTTACTAACATTAAAAGAC
>CAITEF010000076.1 GCA_903891315.1 uncultured Rhodospirillales bacterium
CGTCGACATGACCGCGCACCCGGCCACGGGCGACGGAGAAGCCGAACTGCTCGCCGTCGGGCTGATTGCCCTTGCGGGTGTAGAGATCGAAGCCGGCGCCGCGCAGCCAGCGGATCGCCAGGTCTTCCAGCGCGTGGCCGATGGCGAAGATGCGCAGCGTGCGACCGTTAAAGTCGGTGCGTTCATCCTTCGGCGCGGCGGCAAATTCGAACTGCAGGGCACGCTCGCAGGGATGGCCGAGGCGTGAGCCGCCAAGATAGGTTCGCGGCGGCGTCGCGGCCCGCTCAGCCTCCAGGCCCGCATCGATCAGTGCCGTGACCTGCTCGCCGATCTTCGGGCGATGGTTGAAGTCCAGCATCAGAACGGCACCTCCTCACTGGTGATGCTGGCCTGGGCGCGCATGGCAGTCTGGAAGCCGTCGATGGCGACCTCGATCAGCGTCAGCACCTGCGCCTCAGTGAGTTCGGCCAGCCGCTTGTCCCAGCCGATCTCCTCCATGATCTCGGCGACCGGATTCATGGCGGCGCGGATCGCCGCCTTTTCGAGTTCGGTGAGGTCAACCATGCCTAGCCGCTCCCGCGCCAAGCGCGCCCACAAGCCCTGACAGGCCATGGAGCAGAACCAGACTGGCGGCCGGGGCCGTTTCGAGCGCCCCAGATCCGACCAGCCAAAGCCACGCGTCGGTTGTCGGCAGATGCCACACAGCACCCCACGCGGATGCCACAGACGCAGGCGCGCGGCGGCGAGGTCCGTCATGAACGATCTTCCTCATGCCGCCCTCGCAGTCTCGGCAGCGCCGAACACTAGCGAGGGGATCGCAGGCTTATTGAAACGGAAGGCCAGCAGCGCCGAGGCCTGATAACGGGTCAGCCCGAAATCCTGCCGATACTCGGCGGGCAGGTGCGCAAGCTGCTTGTCGGTGGGCGGCTGGTTCAGCCAGCGGCGGGATTTGTGTGCCGTCTCGTCGGACTCGTTCTCGTTGAGCCAATCATCTGCGGCCGCCAGACAGACGGTGCGTTCGCCAATTGCCAGCAGATGCGGAGACTGGCGCTGCAGGCCACCGATCCCGTGCCAGCGGCCGTTGAGGAAGAAGACGCCGCCCCAGGCGTTGAAGCCGCTGGCCACCAGCGCCGCGTCATCGCCGAACAGATCGCACCAGCGGAAGCTGGACCGTTTCAGCAAGTCGATCTCGGTCATGATGAAGTCGCCGAGCGGCACTGCCGGTTCGCCTTCGCCACGCTCCCAGACATGGCCGCAGAGGGGGCATTCGGTGACGCCGAGTGGCACTGTGGCGCCGCACTCCGGGCATTCCTTGGTCGGCGCCTCGCAGGTCCCTTCGTGACCATTCAGGTCAACGTCCTGCTCCAGTGAGCCGTGCAGCAGCGTCGATGTGCCGAAGTCCAGCACGATGCAGTCGGTCTTGATGATGCCAGGATGTTCTTCGGGGCTGACGGTGCGCAGCCCGCGTCCGACCATCTGGATCATGGTCGACTTGAACGAGCTTGGCCGCAGCAGCACGA
>CAITEF010000077.1 GCA_903891315.1 uncultured Rhodospirillales bacterium
CGTCGGTGGCGCGCAGCGCCTTGCCGCGGGGCAGTAGGAAATTACGGGCGAAACCGTCTTTGACGCGCACGACATCGCCCATCTGGCCGAGCCGGCCGATACGTTCGAGCAAAATTATTTCCATCTCGAAGTCTCCCAGGCGGCCGTTAGCGAATCACATAGGGCAGTAGGCCGAGGAAGCGTGCGCGCTTGATCGCCTGGGCGAGTTCGCGCTGCTTCTTGGCGGACACCGCCGTGATGCGGCTCGGCACGATCTTGCCGCGCTCGGACAGGAAGCGGCTCAGCAGGCGCACATCCTTGTAGTCGATCACCGGCGCATTCGGGCCGGAGAACGGGCAGGACTTGCGACGACGGTAGAACGGACGGCGTGCGCCAACGGCGGAGCGACGGGCGGCCGGGTTCAGGTTTTCGGTCTCGGACATCTGAATTACTCCTCGATGCCAGCGTTAAAACCGCCGAATTCGGTAGCCGGCGACTCGTCGCGGGCGCGGAATTCTTCGCGATCATCATAGCCGCGCTTGCGGCCGCTCTCGAAGCGACCAGCAGGCTTCGGCCCACGGAAGCCGCGCTCGCGGTCATCGGACTTGCGGGCGAGAATGGCAGACGGTGCCTCGGCATCGATGACATCGACGCGGATGGTCATGTAGCGCAGGATGTCTTCATTGAGGCTGAGCTGACGCTCCATTTCCTTCATCGTGGTCGGATGCGCATCCAGACCGAGGAGCATGTAGTGGCCCTTGCGGTTCTTCTTGATACGATACGCCAGGCTGCGGAGGCCCCAATATTCGCGCTTCTTCACCACCGAACCCTCAGAATTGGGCTCGGCGCCGATTTCGGCGTCCATCTGTGCGGTGAGGGTGTCGACAATCGTCTCCACCTGTTGCTGAGTCACGTCACTGCGTGCGATCAGCACGGTCTCATATAGCGGCATGTGAACTCCCTCTGGGTTGTTCAGCTCCGTGTCCGGGTCTGGACACCGCACGATGATCGCGCGTGAGCATAGCCAGCGACCGCCGAGGCCCCTGGCAGGGAAGGCGCGGGTTATAGAGTGAATTGGCGGGAATGCAAGGAAAGAACCTCATCCCAGCCATTCGTGGGGCGCGAGCATCCCGCCACTTTACGCCGCGTCAACGCACGGCGAATACGGCGTCGTCGTCGCCGCACACTCGATCAACGCCCCACCACAAACCGAACCATCAGCGATGTCTTCGGTCTAAACACTTCGGGAACGCGCCCTACGAATCAGCCCGCGCGCACCAGTCGGTGCTGCTTCTTCCCCGCCGACAGCTTTGCCGCGCCGTCGAGCAGATCGGCGGTGGTCAGCAGCAGCGCTTCATCGGTGATCGGCGTATCGTTCAACCTTGCCCCACCGCCCCGGATCAGGCGACGCGCCTCGCCGTTGCTGGTGGACAGGCCGCTTTCGACAAACAGCTTCACCACCGAAATCCCCGCCGCCAAATCGGCCGCGGGCACGGTGATGCTGGGCAGCGTGTCGGCGGCGACACCTTCTTCAAAGGCGCGGCGCGCGGTCTCGGCCGAGGCTTCGGCGGCCTCGCGGCCATGACAGAGGGCGGTGGCTTCGGTGGCGAGGATCTTCTTGGCCTCGTTGATCTCAGCCCCACCCAAGGCGGCAAGCCGGGCGATTTCGGCCAGCGGCAGGTCGGTGAACAGGCGCAGGAAGCGGCCGACATCGCCGTCCTCGGTGTTGCGCCAGAACTGCCAGTAATCATAGGGGCTGCGCTTGTCGGCGGTCAGCCACACGGCGCCCTGCGCGGTTTTGCCCATCTTGCCACCGGAGGCGGTGGTGATCAGCGGCGTGGTCAGGCCGAAGACGTGCTTGGCATCGGTGCGGCGGCAGAGATCGACGCCGGAGACGATGTTGCCCCATTGGTCAGAGCCGCCCATTTGCAACACCACGCCGTGGCGGCGGTTGAGCTCGCGGAAATCGTAGCTTTGCAGGATCGAGTAGTTGAATTCGAGAAAGGTGAGGCCCTGTTCGCGGTCGAGCCGGGTTTTCACGCTGTCGAAACCCAACATGCGGTTGACGCTGAAATGCACGCCGACGTCACGCAGCAGCTCAATATAGGAGAGTTTGTCGAGCCAATCGGCGTTGTTGGGCATGATCGCGTCGGATGGGCCGTCGCCGAAAGTCATGAACGGGGCAAAGCAGGTCTTGATGCCCGCCATGTTGGTGTTGATCTGTGCGTCGCTGAGCAACTGGCGGGCTTCTTCGCGCAGGCTCGGGTCGCCGATTCGGGTGGTGCCGCCGCCCATCAGGGTGATCGGCTTGTGGCCGAGACGCTGCATCAGGCGAAGCAGCATGATCTGCACCAGCGAGCCGACATGCAGGCTGTCCGCCGTGCAGTCAAAGCCGATATAGCCCGCGACGATGCCTTTGTTGAATTCGGCGTCGAGTGCCTCGGTGTCGGTGCACTGGAAGACGAAGCCGCGTTCGGTGGCTTCGTGGAGGAATTCACTGCGGGGCATCATTGCGGTCCTGATTGCAAGGCGGCGGAGAGAAGCACAGCAATTCCGCCGATGGTAGGGGGCTTGCGGGATGCCAGCCTGCCGCCAGAAGCGCGTGAATCCCCCGCGATGGGGCGGGCTAAGGACTCCTACGTACTGCGTCCGATTTCACGCCGGCGTTATGCTGCGTTGTCCATCCGCTGGGGGTGTCGATGAAACGCAATAAGGCCCTGTTGCGCGCCATTCTGCTCGAAGTCGAGGAATCGCCCGGCTTCGATGGACGCAAATCGCAGTTCTTCACCTTCGAGATCGAGGGCTACACCGCCGCCGAGGTGCATTTTCACGTCCATATGCTGATCCGGGCGAAATATCTCGAAGCCGAGGAGCAGGAGGACGGGTTTGTCGGCAAAGGGCTCACGCTGGCCGGGCATGATTATCTGGATACGCTGCGCGATTCGATTGCGTGGCGGGTCACCAAGACGAAGGGAGGTGCGGCGGTCTATGCAGTGCTGCGCATCGTTGGGCAGATCGCAAGCGGCTTCGTGCGCCAGTCGATCAACGATCAGTTCACCGGGCGCCCGATTTTGTAAGGTGCCAATTCCGCAGGAATTGCACCTTTGCGCCGCCCGAATGGTGCAATTCCTGCGGAATTGGCACTCTACGTTTTGGGAAATTCAGGCCCGACCGGGGGCTGTCACCGTGATGGGCGGCATCTCGGCGCGGACGCGTTCGAGCGCGAGTTCGGCGCTGGAGGATGCGGCCTCGATGGCGATGCAATGGGCGAGGAGGCTGGTGTCGTCGTTTTTCAGCGCGGACATCGCGGCGCGGCAGATGCGTTCGAGTTCCATCGCCCCGACAGCCCCGGCCGCACCGGACAGCGCGTGCGCGGTGCGACGCAGTGCCATCATGTCATTGGTGTCGGCCGCGTTGCGGATCGCGGCGGTCAGACGCTGCAGATCGCCACCAAACAGGCCGAGGACATGGCGCACATCCACCGGAGACAGTTCTTCACGCAGCTGCACGGCAAATTCGGGTTCGGGGAACAATGCTGCCATCGACGGCTCAACGCCTTTGGTCTGCTGATACATCACTGTAACCTCTGCCCGGTCTGGCGATCATCCGCCGATATTCGGTTATGGCACCGGTCTGTAACCCTGTCATGGTGCGATACGAACGCTCGCGCAAATGTGCATCGCAGCGAAACCGATTCGTCAAGTTGCGGACAGTTGCGGCACCCGGCGCCCAATATCGGCACGCAACACGGCGCGACGCTCCCAAATCTGGCGATACCAGTCACGCCGTGCTGCCACCTGTTGGGCGAGCATCCGGTTCTGGGCCACATGCTGCCGCGCGGCGTCGGCCATCGCGCGACCAGATTGCGGATCGGCGAGCAATTGTCGGAGTTGGTCGCGCATTTGCTCGGGCGAGTGGAAGATCAACCCGGTGCGACCGTGTTCGATGCTCTCGCCATAGACCACCGACGAGGCGAGCGAGACCACGCGGGCGGCGGCGGCCTCGATGTGTTTGAGGTCGGATTTGCAGCGATTGAACGGCGTGTCGCGCAGCGGCATCAGCGAGATCTCGCAGCCGGCGAGCATTGCGCGATAGGTGGCGTAGTCACACAGCGGAGTGAACGTCTTGTGGGGGGTCTCAAGCGCGTGGAAGAACGCCTCGTCGGTGACCACCTGCACGTGGAGCCGCCCATCCGCCTCGCGCAGAATATCGTTCAGCGCGGGCATCAGCTCCGGCCATTCCGATTGCCGGTTGAGGCTGCCGAAGAACAGGGTCAGACGCTCGGGATTGCCGAAATTGCGCGGTGGTTCAAGGAAGGGGACGGCATTGGGGAAAACCGCGACATTCGGATTGCGCTGCGCCAGAACGCCCGCGAGATGCGGCGTTGTCGTCTGCACCGCGTGCACGCCGGTGAAGTTCAGCACATCCTCGTGTTGCAGCACCGGCAGATAGTCTGGGTGGTCATCGAATTCGCAGACCGTCACATAGCCCGCGTCCTGGATCTGGCGCAGCACGGCGATGGATTGCGCGCCGATCAGCCTGGGGCGGTGGAAGACGAAGATGCGCGGCGTGTCGTCGGTCACAATCGGCAGTTCGAGCTGGTCGAGCACCCGCACGTCGAGCCCCGGCTCGCTGGCAAGCGCCTGCATCGGCTGGCCCACCCGAACTTCGCTCACCCCGCCCACCGGGTCGAGCATGGTGGAGATGATCAGCATCGGCGTCGCCGGCTTCGCGGTGGCGCGCCAGACATATTGCAGCGGCGTCGCCCGCCGGACATAGCCAGCTTGGTCAACGCCGAGGGCCTGCAATCCCGGCGCGATTTTCTCGGCGAATTGGGCGGCGGCGTCGCCGTCAAACACCCGGCCGATCACGTCGAGCGGATGCAACCCGGCTTCGGTGAGGGTTTTGTGCATCGAGTCGACGGTGAACCAGCGCAGATGCGCGCGGTCGAACAATCCGCTTTGCCGGTAGTCGAAGCCGCCGCCGAGCAGGAAGGCGGTGAAGCTCCAATGTTCGACATTGGCGATGCAGATCGCAATCAGCCCCTCGGGCGTGAGCAGCCGCGCATGCTGGGCGAGAACGTCCCAGGGCGCGCGCATCCGCTCCAGGCTGGTGGAATAGAGGATGCAGTCGAAACGCTGCGCGCCGAACGGGGCTGCGATGTCTTCCGCATCTGTCTCCGCCACCGCGTCCAGCCGCTGGCGGGCGATGGCGGCGAGAGCCGGGTCGGGCTCGATGCCGAACAGCAGGCAGGACGGGTTGCGCGCGCGGTGGGCGGCCAGCGTGGCACCGGTGCCGCAGCCGACCTCCAACACCGCGCGGGCGGAGTGCGGGATGCGGGCGAGCAGATCGGGGTTGGCTGCGTCCTGGGTCACCATTCCCCCAGAGTCCAGAGGATCGACACCGGGCGCAACCCCGCAAAGCTCCGGATCAGACGGGGCTCAGCATGCGGGCGGCCACCACGTCTAGCTTGGCCAGCATGGCCGGGTCGCGCTTCTCGGGAGCCGTGATGATAGCATATTCCAGCGCGCGGTCGCAGCCAGCCGGGCAGGGGCCGCGCGGGGCACCGATCATCGGCACGACGGTCTTGACCAGTTGGCGGGCCTTGTCGGCATTGCCAAGCAGCACGCGCACCACCTGCTCGACCGTCACCGCGTCATGATCCGGATGCCAGCAATCATAATCGGTGACCATCGCCATGGTGGCGTAGCAAATCTCGGCCTCACGGGCGAGTTTGGCCTCGGGCATGTTGGTCATCCCGATCACCGAGCAGCCCCAGGAGCGATAGAGATTGCTCTCTGCCTTGGTGGAGAATTGCGGTCCTTCCATCACGAGATAGGTGCCGCCGCGGGTGTAATCGAGGCCGATCTGCTGCGAGGCGGCTTCCAGCGCGTCGCCGATGCGTGGGCAGACCGGGTGGGCGACGGAGACATGGGCAACACAGCCGGGGCCGAAGAAGCTCTTCTCACGCGCGAAGCTGCGATCGATGAAATCGTCGACGATGACGAAATGCCCCGGCGGCAGTTCTGCTTTCAGCGAGCCGACGGCCGACAGCGAGATGATGTCGGTGACGCCCACGCGTTTGAGCGCATCGATATTGGCGCGATAGTTCAGTGCCGAGGGCGGCAACGGGTGGCCACGGCCATGGCGCGGCAG
>CAITEF010000078.1 GCA_903891315.1 uncultured Rhodospirillales bacterium
CCTGGTCGGTGAAATAGAGATCGCCGTTGCGGGCAAACACCAGATCGTTGACGCCCTTGAAGCGCTCTTTGTCCGGCCCTTCGAGAAAGCTGGTCACGGCACCGGTGGCCGGATCGAGCAGCATCAGGCCTTGGCGATG
Source organism: uncultured Rhodospirillales bacterium (assembly GCA_903891315.1). Taxonomy (GTDB): domain Bacteria; phylum Pseudomonadota; class Alphaproteobacteria; order Acetobacterales; family Acetobacteraceae; genus CAIQQQ01. The sequence goes on from CAITEF010000078.1 coordinate 140, forward strand.
ATCGGCGATGAAAATCCGGCCATCGCGGTGGATTTTCAGCCCGTTGGGCTCGCCGTCATACTCGGCGATCAGGGTGAATTTGCCCTCGGGCGAAATGCGGAACACCCGGCCATTGGGGATGTCGGTGATGTAGAGATTGCCGTCGCGGTCAAACGACGGCCCCTCCAGCGAGGACCCGCTGCCGCCGCGCGCATGCTTGCCGCCGCCGGATTTGCGGAACTCCGGGGGCAGGGTGGCGAACACCTCGGTTGGAATGATTTGTGGCGGGGGAAATCCAAACATCGCGCTGCGTCCTCAGATCACGTTGTCGGCGCGCAGTGCTGCGATCTCATCCGCACTGAAGCCAAACTCGGCGTAAATTTCGTCGTTTTGCTCGCCGAGCGCGGGCGGCTTGGTGGTGGGGCCATAAGCCTCGCCATCCACCTGGACCCCGATGCCCGCGACGCGCGTGACACGGCCATCCTCAACTCCGCATTCCTGCACAAAGCCACGCTCGACCATGTGGGGCAGGGCGAGCACGTCCGGCACCGAGAGAATGCCGCCGCAGGGCACGCCGTGGCGGGCGAGGATGTCTTCCCAATCGGCGGTGGTCTTCTCGACGAGGACAGCCTCCAACATCGCCTTCATCTCGAATTTGCGCGAGAACCGGGCGTGGCGGTCGCGCCAGTCCGGGCTGGTTTTCCACTCCGGCCTGCCGACGGCGTCGCTGAGGGCGGCGAATTGGTGGTCTTCGTTGCAGACGATGTTGATATGGCCGTCCTTGGTGGCAAACGTGCCAGACGGAGCGGCCGAGCGGCTGTCATTGCCCAGGCGCTGCGGCGGAGAGTCAGAATTGAGATAATCCGAGACGATCCAGGCTCCCATCACCAGCGAGGTCTCCAGCATCGAGACATCGACCATCGCGCCAATCCCGGTGGCGCGGGCGCGCATGATGGCCGAAACCGTCGCGAGCGACGCCATCGCGGCGGCGAAGGAATCCGACACCACGAAGCCGACCCGGCTGGGCGCCGCGTCGACCGGGCCGGTGAGGTTCATCAGGCCGGACATCCCCTGGATGATCTGATCATAGGCCGGGCGCTGCGCCAGCGGGCCGTTCTGGCCGAAGCCGGAGACAGCGCAATAGACCAGATCGGGCTTGATCTTGCGCAAATCCTCAAAGCCCAGACCGAGCTTTTCCATCGTGCCAGGGCGGAAATTCTCAAACACCGCATCGGCTTGGGCCACCATGCGGCGGAACATCTCGCGCCCTTTCTCACTTTGCAGATTGAGCGTCACCGAGCGCTTGCCGCCGCCAGTGGCGAGGTAGGAGGCCCCCATGAGCTTGCGGTTGCGGCTGACATCCGCGCCCATCTTGCGCGCCAGATCGCCCACCTTCGGCCGCTCGATCTTGATCACGTCTGCGCCGAGTGAGGCGAGGAAGAAGGTGCCGAGCGGGCCTGCGATCACGTTGGACAAATCGAGAATGCGCAATCCGGCAAGCGGCCTTGGCGCTGCGGTCTTTGCATTTTCAGCAGCCACGCGGCTTTCTCCTCAATGCGGATAGAGTGCCTGCGATGGCGACGCGTCCAGGCAGATCATGGCCCACCACCTCGCGGGCGATCATCGAGGATTCCACCAAGGCATCAAGATCGGTGCCGGTCTCGACGCCGATCTCGTGGCACATCGCGACCAAATCCTCCGTGCAGACATTGCCCGCCGCCCCGCGATGCGCGGCAAACGGACAGCCGCCGAGGCCCGCGATGGAACTGTCGAAATGGGCGACACCCATCGACAAGGCGGCATAGGCGTTGGCCAATCCAAGACCGCGCGTGTCGTGCAAATGCATCCGCAGCGTGATCTCGGGGTATTTGTCCTGGATCGCGCCAATCATCCGTTGCATCGCAACCGGCGTGCCCCAGGCCATCGTGTCAGCGAGGACGAGATGCTTTATCGTGCAATCATTCTCGGCGAAGGTCTCGACCACCTCATCCACCAAGGCCATCACGGTCGAAAGCGGGATTTCGCCCTCGAAATTGCAGCCAAACGCCGATGAAATGCTGGCCTCGGCGACCGGCACGCCGAGCGCCTTGCATTGGGCGATCAACTCGACGTTCTTCTGGCGGTTGCCTTCCGAAGTCCGTTGCAGATTTTTCTCCAGGAAGGTTTTGGACGGATAGACCCGCACCTTGCCGTCCACATGCAAATGCGCAATCGCCAGCGCCTGTTTCATCCCACGCACATTCATCCACAGCGCGTTGTATTCCACATCAGGATTGATCTTGATCCCGTGCGCCACCGCCTCAGTGTCGGCCATGCCGGGCACCCGGCGAGGATCGACGAAGGAGCCGATCTGGATGTATCGCAACCCGCTCACCGACAGGCTGTCGATCAGCCGGATTTTGGCCTCGGTGGGAATTGGCCCCTTCTCGTATTGGAAGCCCTCGCGCGGGCCCTCCTCATAGATCGTGATTGCCTTGGGCAGATTGCTCATCGTTTCCTCATGGCGAATTTGGGTCGCATTCTCACAGCCTTGGGTCAGTTTTCGTCAAATAACTAGGCCAGACTTGCTTATCATACATTGTTATAAGCGAGACCCGGATTTACGCCATTTGGTTTTTCGTTCTGCTCGCTCAAGCGCGCTGTGTTATTTGACCAACAGCGTCCTTAGCCCTCAGAATAACGCAATGCGATCTGGAGAGTGCTTCGTCGCTCCAGGCCCAAACAATATCGGGGGAAGCTTCGTGAGAAGGCGATTTCTGACATTGGCCGCAATGTCGGCCTTGGGCGCGCTGCCGTTCATCGCGGCACACGCACAGACAGCGCAGATCCGCATCGGCGTGCAGCCGGGCATGTCCTATCTGCCGTTCTACGTGATGGAACACGAGAAGTTGCTGGAAAAACGCCTCACCCAAGCGGGGCTGCCAGCGTCGGTGTCGTGGCTGCGCTTTGCCAATGGTCCCGCAATGAATGACGGCTTGCTGTCCGGCTCGCTCGATGTGGTGGGAACCGGCATTCCGTCCTTTCTGACCATCTGGGCCAAAGCGCGCGGACCGCTCGAAGTGATCGGTCTGGCCGCCTATGGCTCGGTTCCGACCGTTCTGGTGTCGCGCAATCCCAATGTGAAGACGGTGGCTGACTTCACCGAGGCCGACCGGATCGCGGTGCCTGCGGCCAACGGATCGTTGCAGTCGATGCTTCTGCAGATGGAGGCAGAGAAGGTCTTCGGCGCCGGCAACTGGTCGAAGCTGGACCATCTGATGATCTCGCGCGGTCATCCGGATGCGGCGATTGCCTTGTTGTCGCACAGCAGCGAGGTGACAGCCCATTTCAGCGCCTCGCCGTATTACATTCAGGAATTGCGGGACCCCACAATGCACGCCGTCTTGAAGGCGGAGGATATCACTGGGCGGCCGATTTCGAATGGGATGATGTACATCAAGAAGAGCTTCTACACGGCCAATCGGCAGAGCATTCAGCAGATGTTGCTGGCCATGCAAGACAGCTTCGATCTGATCAAGTCATCGCCCGAGAGTGCAGCCAAAATGTATACATCGATGTCAGGTGATAAAACCGACATCGCCGATATTGTCGCGATCATCACCGCACCCGGCTCGATCTATGAACTGACACCGCGCAGCTTCAAAGCCTTTGCCGATTTCATGTTCAAGGTGGGCACGATCAATCGCAGTGTGGGTGCTTGGAATGATTTGTTCATCGACGAAATCAAGAACCTGCCGGGCAGCTGATGCAATCTGAAATGAAGAGTACAAGCCCGGCCTGGCAGGCTTTGGCTGAGCTCTGCCGGGCTGCGCAGATCGAGTGGCCTGGCGAGACAACGCTCCAGATGGACGGCGACGATCCCGTGCTGCCCAACCAATTGCGGATTGGCGCGGTCGGTGCGGCCTCCCATGCAGCGGTCGGTCTGGCTGCTGCCAAGCTCCATCGCATACGGGGAGGGGAGGCGCAGAGGATCGCCGTCAATGTGCCAGAGGCGGTGGCATCGCTCAGGGCCAGTCATTTTCTCACCATCGACGGTGCCAAGCCCAAACGTCCTTGGGACGATATGAGCGGGTTTTACCGGGTGAAGCACGACAGGTGGATCTTCCTGCACTGCAACTTCCCCAATTTGCGCGACCGAGCGGCGGCACTTCTGGGCTGCTCGCCCGCGCGCGCCGAGGTCGAACGCGCCTGCGCCGCTTGGGAAGGCGAGGCGTTGGAGACCGCCATGCACGCGGCGGGCGGATGCGCCGCCTATGTGCGCACGATGATGGAGTGGCGGCGAACGCCGCAGCATCTTCAAGCCTCCACTCTGCCGATTTTGGAAATCACCCGAATCGGTGACGCGCAAGCTGAGCCGCTGCCCGTGGCTGAACGTCCGCTCTCAGGCGTGCGAGCGCTCGACCTCACCCGCGTCATCGCTGGTCCCGCCTGCGGTCGCAGCTTGGCCGAGCACGGGGCGGATGTGCTCAAAGTCTCACGCCCGGATCTGGCGCATTCTGGGTTGCTCGACATCGATAGCGGTGTCGGCAAATTGGCGACTTATCTGGATTTCCGCGATCCAATTCAGGCCGAGCAGTTCAAGGCGCTGATCAGAACCGGCGATGTGTTTCTGCAATCCTATCGGCCCGGCAGTTTGGCATCGCACGGATACGGCCCGGAGGATATCGCTGCCATCCGGCCTGGGATTGTGGTGGCCACCCTCAGTGCCTGGGGACATCAAGGCCCCTGGAGCGGCAGGCGCGGCTACGACACGATTGTGCAGGCCGCCACCGGCGTGTCCGATCTCTGCGGCAACGGCAGCGAACCCGCCCATATGCCGGTCGCCGCGTTGGATTATATCGGCGGCAATCTGCTGACACTTGGCATAATGACGGCGTTGGCCCGGCGTGCGACTGAAGGCGGCAGTTGGCTGGTGCGTGTGTCGTTGTTGCAGACACAGCAATGGCTGTTGGGGCAAGGTCTCCTCGAAGCCGCAGCGCTGAAGGGCGTGTCGGCCGAAATTCCTGCGGAGGTCACGGCCCCATTCATACGCGAAGTCGCGTCGTCCGACGGTCTGGTGCGTTATCTGGGGCCAGTGCTGTCGATGAGCGGCACGCCATTGCGGGCCGACCGACCGCCGGTGCCTCTGGGGACGAATCCTCCATTGTGGCCGTGAAGCCGCCCCGAAACGCTCAGTGCGAGTCGAGCCCTGCCTTCTTGGCAACCACGCTCAGCCGCGCGATTTCATCGGACATGAATGCCCCGAACGTGGCCGGACCCTGCACCGAAATCTCGGCCCCCAAGGCTTCCAGGCGCGGCTTGACGTCGGGCAGCGCCATGATCTCCTTGAACTCAACGGCCAGTTTCTCGGTGATCTCGGCAGGCGTGCCCGCTGGTGCCAGCATCCCGTACCACGTGTCATACTGATAATCGGGCAGCCCGGCTTCCACCGTGGTGGGGACATTCGGCATCGCCGAGGAGCGGGTTTGTGACGGGATTGCCAGCGCCCGCATCTGCCCTGACGTCACATAGGCCTGCGCCCCGCTGACACTGCCGAAATAGGCGTGCACGTCGCCGGCCATGAGCGCGGTCAGGGCAGGCCCCGCGCCCTGATAAGGAATATGCGTCAGATCCACGCCCGCGGCGAGCTTGAAGGATTCACCCGCCAGATGGGTAGCTCCCCCCACGCCGGTTGAGGCGAAGTTGAACTTGCCCGGCGGGTTCGCCTTCAGAAGCTTGATGAAGTCGGGCAGCGTGGTGACGTTCAGCGTTGGGTTGACCAGGATCACATTCGGCACAACCGCGACCTTGGCGATCGGCGCGAACGACTTGATCGGGTCGAAATTCACCTTCTGCTTCAGGGCCGCCGAGATCACGTGCGAGGAGGTGATCATCAGCAGCGTGTAGCCGTCAGGTGCTGCGCGCGCGACAGTGTCGGCAGCGAGATTGGCGTTGGCGCCGGGGCGGTTCTCGACAAAGGCCTGCTGGTTGTAACGCTCGCCCATCTTGCCTGCGATGATGCGCGCCAGAATGTCCACAGCGCCGCCGGGCGCGAAGCCCACGATGATGCGGATCTGCCGCACCGGATAGTCCGCAGCCTGCACAGGCGCCGCAGCGAGGATGGCCAAACCGCTGGCGAGCACCACGCGGTGAAACAATTTTGCTATGGCTCCACCCGACATTTGACGTTCTTCCCTTTCCCGCAACGCCTCAGAACGGATCCGCACCCTCAAAGGCTGGGACCAAACATCTCACATCACGGCCGCGCCGTTCCGCCATGGCAATGCTTGTATTTCCGCCCGCTGCCGCACGGGCAAGCAGAGTTGCGCGGGGTGGCACCCCAGGTCTCCGGCTTTGCGGGATCAACACCTGCCGCCAAAACGGCGGTGCCAGCGAGGCCGTAAGGCGAAAGCGGAACTTCTTCTTGCTCCGCGACGCCTTCCAAAGTCGTCCGGCTTTCGATCAAATGCTGCGGCGCTTGCGGTGGCGGTGGCGGCTCTGACTCGGTGGTCAGCGCCACGCGGGAGAGAGTCATCGTCACCCGCTCCTTCAACTCATCGAGCAGGCTGTTGAACAGCGCAAACGCCTCGGCCTTGTATTCGTTGAGCGGGTCGCGCTGGCCATAGGCGCGCAGGCCGATGCCCTGGCGGAGATGGTCGAGCGCCAACAAATGCTCTTTCCACACCTGATCGAGCACCTGCAGCAGCAGGTTCTTCTCGACATAGCGCATCAGTTCCGGACCAAGATTGGCAGCCTTGGCGGCCATGAACTGATCGGCGGCCTTCTGGATGCGCTCCTCGACGCCGCGCTCATCCATCCCCTCCTCATGCGCCCATTCGACGATGGGCAGATCGAGATTGAGGATGCGGCGCACATCGTTGGTCAGCGCCTCGGTCTTCCACTGCTCGGCATAGGCGTGCTCGGGGATTGCAGCACTGACCAGGGTGTGGACCACCTCGGCGCGCATCTCGGAGATGATCTCGTTGACGTCGTCGCTGCGCATGAACTCCTTGCGCTGGGCATAGACCTCTTTGCGCTGGGCGTTCATCAC
>CAITEF010000079.1 GCA_903891315.1 uncultured Rhodospirillales bacterium
CAGACATTCAGGTGGCGGCCTATTCCACCGAGCGGCGCGTCGATCTGATCCAAGAAGGCATTGATGTCGTGCTGCGATTGGGCGATGTAGGCGACGATTCACTCGTCGCGCGCAGGGTGGTGAGCTACCGCCACCTGCTGGTCGCCGCCCCGTCTCTCGTCGAGGCACATGGGCTGCCGACCGCGCCAGACGACCTCCATCGCTTCCCCTCCGGCGCCTGGACGAGCAGTATTGAGGCAAGACCAGTCTGGCGTCTCGGCGATGCTCGCTTCGAGCCACACCCGATCCTGGAGACCAACGATTACCAACATCTGTTCCGCAGCGCGCTCGCCGGCGAGTTGATCACCGAATTGCCGCCATTCCTCGTGCACCAAGCCATCGCGGAGGGGCGGTTGGTGAAACTCCTGCCAGACCACGAGATGCCGTTGCTGGATCTGAGCCTGGTCTACCACTCCCACCGCTTCCTCTCGACGCTGGTGCGCGTCTATTTGGATTTCTGCATGGAAGCGGCTCCGCGATTGTTTGGCGCGGCTTAGCACGGTCCGACCGATCGAAATCGATCGGACGGACGGGCGTTGCTCTCGGATCTCGGATCACGAATCCCGCCACCTTGTCGCATCGACACCCGGTGCCCTTCCGCATGTGTGCAGCGAGGCCATCTTATCAGTGGGTGGCCTGCTGCCACGGACGCGTCCCCTTAATTGCTTTGACGGCGCCAATTTCGTTGGGCTTTTGTCGGTTAAGCACAGTTCCGTGATCCGCAAGAGCGAAGTGCGATGCGGGATAAGCAGGGATGGTATTTTCCAAAAAGGCCCCGCACTGAGCTGCGCGGATGCCGGCGACGTTTTGTAGCGGTGGCGCGGGACGGGTTGTGAGCCCGACCTATTGCTCGAACATACCCATCCCCAATTGACACCACCCCCCGCCCACGCCCACGCTACAAGCGTGATATTTCACGACGGGGAGAAAACGGGCCATGGGCCAGAACGATCAAGACTACCGCCCGAAGCTGCGCAGTCGGCGGTGGTTCGACAATCCTTATGATCCGGGGATGACAGCGCTTTATGTCGAGCGCTACACCAATTTCGGCATCACCCGCGCCGAGTTGCAATCCGGTAAGCCGGTGATCGGCATCGCGCAGACCGGCTCGGACCTGTCGCCCTGCAACCGCCACCATGTCGATCTCGCCACACGCGTGCGCGACGGTATTCGGGATGCGGGCGGGATTCCGCTCGAATTCCCCTGCCATCCGATCCAGGAAACCGGCAAGCGGCCCACGGCGGCGCTCGACCGCAACCTTGCCTATCTCAGCCTTGTGGAAGTTCTGCACGGCTACCCGCTGGACGGCGTGGTGCTCACCACCGGATGCGACAAAACCACGCCCGCGATGCTGATGGGGGCAGCCACCGTCAACATCCCGTCCATCGTGCTCTCCGGTGGGCCGATGCTGGATGGCTGGTATGGCGGCAAGCTGGCGGGTTCCGGCACCATTGTCTGGGAGGCCCGCAAGATGCTGGCCGAGGGCAAGATTGACTACAACCAGTTCATGGACATGGTTTGCGCCTCCGCCCCGTCGGTCGGCCATTGCAACACGATGGGCACGGCGCTGTCGATGAATTCGCTGGCCGAAGCGCTCGGCATGTCGCTGCCGGGCTGCGCCGCTATTCCCGGCCCCTATCGCGAGCGCGGCCAGATGGCCTTCGAGACCGGGCGGCGCATCGTCGGCATGGTGCATGAAAACCTGCGCCCCAGCGACATCATGACCAAGGCCGCCTTCGAGAACGCCGTGGTCGCCGCGGCCG
>CAITEF010000080.1 GCA_903891315.1 uncultured Rhodospirillales bacterium
CAGCGGCGGCACGGTTTCGGTGGGCGGCGGCTCCAGGGTGCAAGGTGCCAGCGGGGCCGCGACCAACATCTACTCCAAGAACGACGTTGATATCGGTTACAGCTTCGGCGGCGGCTCGAACGGCAGCGGCACGCTGACCGGAAACGCCTATGCGGCGGGCAGCGTCAACGTCAACGGCAGCTCCACCATCAGCGGCTTGGCGGATGCAGGCGGCAGCATCACGATCAACAGCGGCACGATTTCCGGTGCTGCGACAGCGGTCGGCAATCTGACGATGAACAATGGCCTGATCAGCTCGGCAACCACCGTCGGCGGCAACATCACAATGAATGCCGGGACGATCAACGGTGCCGTCACCGGCAGTGGCACGCTGACGGTCAACAATGGGGCGAGTATCTCCGGTCAGACCAGTGCCGGTGCCGTCACGGTCAATGTCGGCTCGATCACCGGCACGGTGAACAGCACTGGGGCGACAACGATCAACAACGGCTCGCGCATCAACGGCAACGTCGCTTCGGGCAGCATCGCCATCACCAACGGCTACATCGTCGGCAACACCACATCGACCTCTCGGGCGACCTATCCCGGTTGGGAAAGCAACGCAATTTCCGGCACGCAAAGCTTGGGGAGTGCGCCGTCGGACCCATCTGCACCCACCGTGCCCGGTTCGCCCGGCACGATCAGCGACCCTTACGCCAGCAATTCCGCCGTCTCGACCGCGCTCGCCCAGCTCGGCGGGGCGAGTTCTGGCGGGGCGATCAATGTTCAGTGGAATCCAACGGCGGTTGTGCTGCAGCCCGGAACCTATTCGAGCATCACCACCAATTTCTGGACGAATTTCGGCAACACAACCGCGGTGACCTTCTCGCCGGGCACCTATTACGTGAATGGCGATGTCAATCTGTCAGGCTATGTCAGTGGCAGCGGGGTCACCATCGTCACCTCCGGCAAGGTACAAATCAATGCAGGCTCGGTCTCGCTCAGCGCTCCACTGGCGCAGGCGATCACCGGCATTCCGGGGATGTTGTTGGTGGGAAACACGGCCAGCGCCTTTACGTTGATCTCAAGCGGCAACACCGCCACGCTGGCCGGTGTCATCTATTTCCCCAATTCCGCACTGACGATCACCGGCGGCGTCAGCGCGACCAGTGCGAACTGCCTGGAATTGATCGCCTATTCGGTGACGATCACCGGTGGCTCGTCGGTCGGCGGCACATGCCAGAGTTTCGGCGCGACCAGTTTCTCCGCCACGCCGGGGATCACCACAGTGACTTTGGTGCAATGAGCGCCCGGCACATCCTCCGCCTCTGGCGAGACCGCCGCGCGGCGGTCGCCTTGGAGTTCGCCATTGTCGGCCCGATGCTGGTTTTGTTGCTCGGCGGTGCCACCGATCTTGGACTGAGCACGGTCTGTCGCAACCGGCTGTCCCAGGCCGTCGCCAATGGCGCGCGATTCGCATTCAACAGCGGGGCCACCGTCACCGCCAGCACGGTGCAGAACATGGTCCAGGCCAGCAGCGGCATGACCGGCGTCACCGCGAACATCACCGGCCCCGCCGTGTATTGCGTCAGTGGCAGCCCCGCCGCGCTGACCAGCACCACCGCCGGACAAACCTGCTCGGACGGCACCCAGCCCGGCACCTACCTGATGATCACCGCAAGCTACTCCTATCAGCAATTGATGCCGCTCTCCTCCGGCTTTCTCAACACCACCCTCCAGCAATCGGCCACGGTCCGCCTGCAATGAACGCCCCCCCCAAACACCTCACCCGACTTTCCCGCTTGCTGCGCGACCGGAAAGGTGCCGCAGCCCTGGAATTCGCGATGGTCTCCGCGGCCTTTTTTCCATTGTGTCTGGCGCTGTTCGAACTCGGCTTGGTGTTATGGACCCGCAATTCGCTGCAATCGGCCGCCGAGATGACCGCCCGCTGCGTCGCCATCTCCTCGCCGAATTGTACCAGCCCGTCGCAATACGCGATTTCCCTGACCAATGGCTGGGTCAGCAGCGGCGCTCTCGCCAGCAGTGGTGTGGTGGTGCAGACCGGTACCTCCTGCTCGACCGCGCCCGGCACGATGGTAAAGGTGACCCTGTCGAGCCCGTTCATGAGCAATACCGGCCTTCCCGATCCGCTGGGCAACATCACGATCACCGCGTCCGCCTGCTATCCCACCAGCCCCTGAGGTTCGAGATTTGTCGGCTTCGTTCAACCGAAGCAGACTCAGGAGTCGCTTTGGGGTTTTATCGACCGGGTGCGTCGCATGCCGGTCAGTCAATCATCAGCCAACCAAGAAAGCCCGAGCGTATTGGATCTCGCCCCCCCGACCGCCGACCGCCCGATATCCCGCCGCAACGCGGTGCTGGGTGGTCTTGGTCTGCTGACGGTCGCGTCACCGTCGCGGGCGGATGATGTTCAGATCGGCGAGTTGGACGAGTGGAAATCCTTTCGATCCCGCTTCGTGCAGCAAAATGGCCGGGTGATCGACACCGACAATCACGGCCAATCGCATTCCGAGGGGCAAGGCTGGGGGATGTTGTTCGCGGCGCGTTTCGGCGACCGCGAGACCTTCGGACGGATCAACGATTGGCGCCTGCGCGTGCTGCGACGTCCCGGCGACCAATTGCACGCATGGCGCTGCCGCCCCGGTCCCGACGAGGTGGTGGACGACAACAACAACGCGACCGACGGCGATCTGCTGATCGCTTGGGGGCTGCTTGAAGCGGCAAAAAGATGGCGGGACGAAGCATTGTTCGCGCAAGGCCGTGCCTTGGCTGCCGACATTCTGCGGCTTCTCGTCCGCTCCGCCTGGGGACGGATTGTGTTGCTGCCGGGGCTGCGTGGCTTTGAGTATTCTGACTATCTGGTGGTGAACCCGTCATACTACGTCTTCCCAGCATTTCCGCTCTTGGCAACTGCGATGCCGGATCCGACCTGGGTGAGGCTGGCGGCTCACGGCATCGCATTGCTGCGCGCCAGCCGCTTCGGTCGCTGGCAATTGCCGCCGGATTGGCTTGCGGTGAGCGGACGGACGGAGCCTACGCGGCCAGCGCCGGGCAGGCCGACCCGTTTCGCCTATGATGCGGTGCGCGTGCCACTTTATCTGGTGTGGGCGGGATTGCGTGATGAACCGGCCGTCTCCGCCACCGCCGATCTTTGGGGCCGCAAATCCCCTTTGGCCGAGACCGCCTGGGTTGATCTGGATGGCGGAAAGAACGCTGATTATCCGCCGCCAACCGGCTTTCGCGCAATTGCCCGGCTGGCAACGGCCGCCAATCAGCCGGCGCCGCTGCTCAGCCAGATGCCGCATGTTGCTGAAGCGCGTGATTACTATTCGTCCGCCCTGACCTTGCTGGCGCGCATGGCGTGGCACGATGCGAGGTTGTCGGCATGAACGGGCTGCCGGTGATCTCTGACGATGACGGCACAGACGCGATCTGGGAGGAAATCTACCAGCCCCAATCGACCGCACTCGCGCGACCGCCCTCTCCGCGCTGGAGCAGGCGGCGGCGCTGGTTGTTGGGACTGTTCGGCTGCGTGATCTTGGGGGTTTTGGCCGTCGCGGGCAGTGGCGCCCTGATCGTCCATTCGGCCAACGACTTGATCTTCGCGATCCAGCATCATGACCGTGCCGCACTGGAACGCGACGTGGTCTGGGATCGCCTGGAGCCTGCGCTGCGGCGTGATCTGAAAACAATGGCAAGCGGCGCAGATGCTGAGCCAACCGCCAGCACGCGCTATTTGGCAGGGCTTATCGACACCACCGCACGTGCCGCACGCGATCCAGGCGAACTTGCCGAAGTGCTGTCGTCTCGCATGCATCAATCTGCGAATTATGCGCCGATCAATCCGAGATTGTCCGATCTTCTGGCGTCGATTCAACTGCTCGACGGCGCGGAATTGCGGCTCGACATGATCGCTGATCCCTACACGGTGGTGTCAGGCATCAGTTTCTGCATCCGACCGGCCTTGGCGGGCGTCAGTGGCACCAAGCTGTTGTCGGTCGGATGGCCGGAAACCAGTCGGCGCTGCTGAGTGTGACCCGGCGTCTGCACGCGATCACGACATCGCCGACAACCGATGTTGGGGATCGCGAAGGAGGGGAAACTCTATGTTCAGACAGAAATTTTGTTCAGACAGAAATTTTAGATTTCTGCGGAGTGGTGGCGGGCCATGGCCGACGATGATGAGCACTATGGCGACGCCATAGCGCTATAGTCGAACCGTGAGCATCTGGCCGGACCGGATAGGCCTGGGGTATCGTCGTATTGGATTGTCAAAACCCGAGAAGGATGTCCGAGTCGCGCCGGTTCCCTTAGCCCTGGCTTGACGGAGACGCGTGGGCCGGGCCGATTTGTGCTTAGGATCCGGCTCTTCCGGGCGAATTGATGACGGGGGGAAGGGTGCGAGATGGCCGAAGCGAAAAGCAACCAATTTACGACATACTTTCCACTGCTGCTGGATGCACTCCGTTCGGCGGATCCCGACCCAATGACGTGCCTCCGTTAAATTGGACCGTTCTGAGCTGGAATTTTCCACTTATGATCCCGAGTTTGGGAGATGGAGAGTTCCATGAAGGCATCGAAGTTCA
>CAITEF010000081.1 GCA_903891315.1 uncultured Rhodospirillales bacterium
ACACCGACAGCGAATACCTCAAAAACGGCATCACCCGCTGGCACACCGGCTGGGTCCGCAAGGGTTGGAAGAACGCTTCGGGCGATCCGGTGAAGAACATGGATCTGTGGCGCAGGATTCTCGACGCCGCCAAGCCGCATCAGATCGAGTGGAAATGGGTGCGCGGCCATTCGGGCGACGAGATGAACGAGCGGTGCGATGTGTTGGCGACGCAGGCGCGGGAGAGGCTGGGGTGAGAGTTGTTGATCGGGATCGTAGAGATCGGCCACGACCACCTCGGCCCCCAGCGCCGCGAGCCTTGCACTGCGCGCATCATGCAGGCGCACCACTGCGCGCACGTCCAATCCCATTGCCAACAACTCGGCAACCAGCGGCGCACCAACACCGCCGGTCGCGCCGGTGACGAGTATTTTGAGGCTTGTCATGGCCAGTATCCTTTCGGGAGACAGATCAAAGCCAACGCCGCACGCGCGCGCGATACGCGGCATAGGCATCGCCGAACTTGGCCAGCATCACCCGTTCCTCGGGGATGATCTGGAAGCGTGTGGTGAAGGCGATGAAGAATGCCGGGCCGCTCAGCAGCCAAAGGTTCGGCAACGCCAGGGCCAGTGCGACGAGCAAGGATGCCAGCCCGACATACATCGGGTTGCGACTCAGCCCGTAAATGCCGGTCGTCACGAGCGATGACGCCGCCTCGATGTTGACGGGATTGATCGTCGTTTTGGCTCTGGCAAACGCGCGAAAGGCGCTGGCTCCGAACACACCACCCACCACCATCACCACGCCGAGCGCGCCGAAGCGCACAATGTCCGGCAAGCGTGTGGTTGGGACCACGAACGAAGTGCCCCACATGGCGAGTCCCGTCAGCATGGTGACGAGGGGCGGTGGAACACGGTTGTCGAGCTTGCTTGGCATATGCGTCCCCATTGATCGCTCCTCACCCGAGATGTTGGCCATGCCGAGCTGCCTGTGCTATTAAGATGATGATCATCACCTAGATACTTAGATGACACACACACTCTAAACAGGCAAGCGCCTTCAGGAGATTTTTTCATGCGCCAGTCGCGCGAGGCAAAAGCCGAAACTCATCAAGCCATTGTCACCGAAGCCGCACGGCTGTTTCGCGAACGCGGCATCGAAGGGACGAGTGTGGGCGATGTGATGCAGGCCGCGAGCAAGACGCATGGCGGCTTCTATCGGCACTTCGATTCAAAGGAATCCCTGCTGGCCGCGTCATTGGAAACCGCCTTCGCCGATATGCTCGCCTTCATGAGCGAGGGTTTCGCCCACACGCCACGCGACGAGGCGGTGCCACGATTCATCACTGCCTACCTGTCACCAAGCATGGTCGAGAATGTGGGCGGCGGATGTCCGGTCGCGGCCCTGGCGGGTGATGCGCTGCGCAGTACCGAGGCCGTGCGCGAGGTGTTTGGGGCTGGCACGCGCCGCATGATTCAAACCATCGCAAACACGCTGGAAGGCCCCGAAGCGGAAAGAACCCAGCGAGCTGCGCAGATTTTCGCGATGGCTGCGGGCGCCCTGATGATCGCGCGTGCGAGCGACGCCGACACCGCCGAGATGATGTTGCAGGCGGCTCGGACCGCCCACCGCGCCGGGGAAGAACCCACAATCTGACGTCGTGCCGGCCGACGCAAATACATATTGACAGCATACTTACTATCATTCTACGCACGCTCCGGGCGGGACATATCGGAGATTGCAACGGGCTGCCGCCAAGATCGGCGCGGCTTGCGGGCGATGGCATCGCGATATGCAAAAATGGGAGGATCAAAAATGCAGTTCTACCTCAACGGCTACCGTTACGGCGACCCGGATATCCATGTGCCAGCCCCTGGGGCAGAGGCGCGTCCGGCGGAATTGCCTGAGACGATGGATGTTCTTGTCGTCGGCACTGGCCCGGCCGGGATGCTGTTGGGCGCTCAGCTTTCCGCCTTCTCCGGCATCACCACCCGCATCATCGAACGGCGCGACGGCCCGCTGCAACTCGGCCAAGCCGATGGCATCGCCTGCCGCACGGTGGAGATGTTCGACGCCTTCGGGCTGAGCGAGAAGCTCGTCCGCGAGGCCTATTGGGTCAACGAGACGGTGTTCTGGCGCCCTTCGCCCGAGGATCGCACCAAGATCGTTCGCACAGGGCGCATCCAAGACGTGGCGGATGATCTGTCCGAATTCCCCCACGTGATCGTCAATCAGGCGCGTCTGCAGAGCTACCTCGAAGACCACATGCACAAATCGCCGTCGCGACTTGCTGTCGATTACGGCTGGGAATTCGTCACACTGACAGTCGAGCCGTCGGGCGATTATCCGGTGCTCGTCACGCTGGCCAACGTGA
>CAITEF010000082.1 GCA_903891315.1 uncultured Rhodospirillales bacterium
CCACATCCTCAGGAAAGACGATCATGACCAACACATCCCGTGAGATCGGCGCTTTTGCCGCCGTGCAATACCTGCCGCATATCGAGACCTTCCTTGCCACCGGCGATGGTGACTTCGACGGCCCGATCTGGGCGCAGGCGACCAGCACAATCCCTGCGGACGGCGCAGGCGAGTTCACCATGCGCCACGAGTTCTTCAACCGCGATGGCAGCCGCATCTCGACCGTCGATGTCGCAACAGCCGTGCCGGTGCCGGGCACCGGCAAGGTCTCGCTGACGGTGCAGCACAAAGTGGTCGACTCTACCGGGCGCTTCGCCGGTCTGCGCGGCACCTTCCCGAGCTTTGGCCTGCACGATTTTTCGAACGGCCAAGGCGTGCAGCGGTTCTCGGGCACGTTGTCCTGAACCAACGGAAACCCAACGAAAATGGTGTGGCGCTCCGGACGTGGAGCGTCACACCAAGGAGAGTGCCGTGATTCATCTCCCTCTGGACATAACTTTGTATCCGCACACCGGCTTGAACTTTGCCCACGCAAGAGCCCTGATTGGTGCCGCCAAGGACATGTTTCTGGCGCATCGGTGGCGGCGGGCAGCGCATTGGTACGACGGCCTTGACGATCAGATGCTCAAGGACCTCGGCTATCGGCGCGATAAGGTGGCGGGAATTGGCGATCCGAGCGACTCCGGCGTGAATTCCCGCCGCCCACCCTGGATAACTTTACGATCATCCGGGACATAACTTGCCAAGCCCACCCGACGTAGGGCGGAAGCGCGCAGCACTTCCGCCCTACGCGACCAAACCATCAAGCCGTCCGGTCAACACCCACACCCAGCGCCGCCTGCGCCGCCGCCAGCCTTGCCACCGGCACGCGATACGGCGAGCACGACACGTAATCCAACCCCGTCGCCTCGCAGAACGCGATCGAAGCCGGATCGCCGCCATGTTCGCCGCAGATGCCCATCTTCAGATCGGGTTTGGTCTGGCGGCCAAGCTTGGCGGCGAGTGCGATCATCGCACCCACGCCCTCGATATCCAGCGACACGAATGGGTCTTTCGGCAGGATTTCGTGCTCGACATAGAAGGGCAGGAACTTGCCCGCGTCGTCGCGCGAGAGGCCGAAGACCGTCTGCGTCAGATCGTTGGTGCCGAAGCTGAAGAAATCGGCCACTTCGGCAATCTTGTCCGCCGTGATCGCCGCACGCGGCAATTCGATCATCGTGCCGACGGTGTATTCCAGCGTCATGCCGTTTTCGGCGAACACCTCGGCCGCCACCGCGTCCACCACCTTGCGGGCGATCTCCAGCTCTTTCTTAATGCCGACCAGCGGGATCATGATCTCCGGCACCGGCGCATTGCCGGTCTCGCGGGCGACCGCAATCGCGCCCTCGAAAATCGCGCGCGCCTGCATCTCGTTGATTTCCGGATACACAATGCCAAGGCGGCAGCCGCGATGCCCGAGCATCGGGTTGCTCTCCGACAACTCATCCAAACGGCGATGCATCGAAGCCGAGTCAGTGCCGAGCGAGGCCGCCACTTCGGCGATCTCGGCCTCCGCATGCGGCAGGAACTCGTGCAACGGCGGGTCGAGCAGACGGATCGTCACTGGCAGCCCCGCCATGATGCGGAACAGATCGGTGAAATCCTGGCGCTGGAACGGCAGCAACTTGGCCAGCGCCGCACGACGGCCCGCCTCGTCAGACGCCATAATCATCTGTCGCACAGCCAGAATGCGCGCCGGGTCGAAGAACATATGCTCGGTGCGGCACAGGCCGATGCCTTCCGCCCCGAACCGCCGCGCGGTCTCAGCGTCGAGCGGGGTTTCGGCATTGGTGCGCACCTTCAGGCGACGCACGCTGTCGGCCCAGCCCATCAGCGTGGCGAACTCGCCCGCGAGCTTTGGCTCCACCATCGGCACCGCGCCGAGGAACACTTCGCCGGTCGCGCCATCCAGCGTGATGGTGTCGCCCACATTGATCGTGTGGCCACCGGCCTGCAGCACCTGCGCGCCGTAATCGACACTGATCCCGCCAGCACCTGAGACGCAAGGACGGCCCATGCCGCGCGCGACGACTGCTGCGTGCGAGGTCATGCCGCCGCGCGTGGTCAGAATGCCCTTGGCGGCGTGCATGCCGGAGATATCCTCAGGCGAGGTCTCGATGCGGACCAGAATGACCGCCTCACCCTTGGCAGCCCGCGCCTCGGCGTCTTCAGCCGAGAACACCACCGAGCCACAAGCAGCCCCCGGCGAGGCGGGCAGGCCCTTGGAGATCAACGTGCGCTTGGCCTTCGGGTCCAGCGTCGGGTGTAGCAACTGGTCGAGCGAGGCCGGGTTGACGCGCTTGATCGCCTCTTCACGGTCGATCAGCCCTTCGCTGGCCATTTCCACCGCAATGCGCAGCGAGGCTGCGGCGGTGCGCTTCCCGTTGCGGGTCTGCAGCATATAGAGCTTGTTCTGCTGGACGGTGAATTCGATGTCCTGCATGTCCTTGTAATGACGCTCCAGCGTCTCACGCACCTTCATCAGTTCCTGATACGCCGCCGGCATTGCCACTTCCATCGGCGTCTCGCCGGGCTTGGCGCGCAGGGATGCCATCGGCTGCGGCGTGCGAATGCCCGCCACCACGTCCTCGCCTTGGGCGTTGACGAGATATTCACCGTAGAAAATGTTTTCGCCGGTCGACGGATCACGCGTGAAACACACACCGGTCGCGCAATCGAGGCCCATATTGCCGAACACCATCGCCTGCACGTTCACCGCCGTGCCCCACGAGGCCGGGATGTCATGCAGTCGGCGATAGGTGTTGGCGCGCGGGTTCATCCACGAGCCGAACACGGCGGTGATCGCGCCCCAGAGTTGCTCGGTCGGGTCCATCGGGAAGGGGCGTCCGATCTCGGAGGCCACCATGTCCTTGTAGCCTTCGACGACGGTCTGCCAGTCTTTCGCGGTCAGCGCGGTGTCTTCGATCACGCCGGTGTCGAGCTTGGCGCTTTCGATGATTTCCTCAAAGCGGTGATGGTCCACGCCCAACACCACCGAGCCATACATCTGGATGAAACGGCGGTACGAATCCCAAGCAAAACGCTCATCGCCCGAGGCGCGGGCGAGGCCCAACACGGTGGTGTCGTTCAGGCCGAGATTGAGCACGGTGTCCATCATGCCTGGCATCGAGACGCGGGCACCGGAGCGGACGGAGACCAGCAGTGGCTTGTCGGCGTCGCCGAATTTCAGGCCGACCGCGTCTTCCACCAGACCGAGGGCGGCTTTCACCTGGCCGTCGAGATCGGCGGGATAATTCTCTTTCGCCTCGTAATAGGCGGTGCAAACTTCCGTGGTGATGGTGAAGCCGGGCGGAACCGGCAGGCCGATTGAGGCCATTTCTGCCAGGTTGGCACCTTTGCCACCGAGCAGATTGCGCATGTCCGCACGGCCCTCATTGTGGCCGGCACCGAAGCTGTAAACCCATTTGGACATGATCGGCTCCTTAGCCATCGATCTTCGAAAAATCTGCCGCCAAATTCATGGCGGTCCGCACACGCGCGAGAAGACGCAACCGATTATGGCGAAGATCGGGCCGCTCGTCATTGACGGTCACACTGGCGAAGAAATCGTCCAGCGGGCCGCGCAAAGCCGCAAGCTCGGTCATTGCCTGCACGAAATTCTCGCATGCCAAGGCGTCTTGCACCGCAGGCACCGCCTTGTCGAGGACCTGCGTCAAAGATTGCTCCTCGGCAAGCATCAACAGTTTGGGATCGACGGGGCCGTCATGCGGCCCATCCTTCTTTTCCTCGATCCGAAGGATGTTGGCGGCGCGTTTCGCGGCGGCGAGAAGGTTGGCCCCTTCGTCGCTGCCGAGCAATGAGGCGAGCGCTTCGGTGCGGGCGAGCAGACGGGTGAGATCGTCGTCGATGCCTTGGCTGAGCACGGCGGTCAGCACGTCGTGCCGCGCCCCCTCGGTGCGAAGCTGGATGCGCAGGCGTTCGGCGAGGAAATCGAGCAACTCGGTCGGATCGGCGAGGCCCGCCTGCGAGATCAGCTTGCCGAGATTCAAGCGCAGCCCGTTCTCGCGAATGATGCGGATCACGCCGAGCGCCGCACGACGCAGCGCGAACGGGTCGCCCGAGCCGGTCGGCTTCTCACCGATGGCAAAGAACGCGGCGAGAATGTCGAGCTTATCCGCCAACGCCACCGCAATCGAAACCGGCGTCGTCGGCACCGCATCACCAGCGCCCTTCGGCAGATAATGATCGCGCACCGCCTCGGCGACAGCCGGGTTCTCGCCATCATGCTTGGCATAATAGCCGCCCATCACGCCCTGAAGTTCGGGGAATTCGCCCACCATGCCGGTGGTGAGATCGGCTTTGGCGAGGAAGGCGGCGCGGCTGGCGAGGTCAGGCTCAGCGCCCACCAGCGGGGCAATCTTGTTGGCGAGTTGTTCGATCCGACGCACCCGCGCGCCCTGGCTGCCCAGCTTGGCGTGGAAGGTGATCGCATCCAACGCTTTGACGCGGCTTTCCAGCGTCTGCGTCTTGTCCAAATCCCAGAAATGCCGCGCATCGGCGAACCGCGCCCGCAACACGCGCTCATTGCCCGCGATGATCGCAGCCCCGCCGTCTTTCGCCTGAATATTGGCGGCAAACGCGAACCACGGTGCCGCCGACCCATCCGGATTGCGCAGCGCGAAATAGCGCTGGTTCACCCGCATCGAGACCTGCATCACCTCGGCGGGCAGATCCATATACGCATCATCGATCCGCCCGAGCAGACAGACCGGCCACTCCACCAGCCCGGCCACTTCATCGAGCAGCCCTGGATCTTCCGCAATCGTGCAGCCTTGCTCGACGGCGAGCGCCTTGACACCCGCCTCAACCAGCGCGCGCCGCTCTGCCGCATCAACGATCACATGCCGCGCGCGCAGTTCGGTCTTCCACTGGGCAGCCGACGTCACGGTGAAATGCCCGTGGCTCAGGAACCGATGCCCTTCCGAGACATTGGAGGACGCCAGCCCATGCGCGTCATCATCGCCATCGCGCAGGTCGAACGGCACCACCACGCCATCCAGGATCGCGGTGATCCGGCGCAGTGGCCGCACCCAGGTGAACGGCGAGGCCGAGCCCCAGCGCATCGATTTCGGCCAGGGGAATTTGCGGATCAGCCCCGGCATCGCACGCGCGATCAACTCGGCGGCGGAGGCGCCCGGCACAACACGGTCCAACACCCAGAAATCGCCTTCCTGAGTCAGTTGCTCCTTCGTCGCCCCGTGCTTGCGCAGGAACCCGGAGAGCGCCTGTTCCGGGGCGCTCGTGCGCGGCCCACGTTCGGAGATGCGGGATTCCGGCACGGCGGCATCAAGCGTCGCCGAGAGCGCGATGCGGCGAGTGCCGTAGAAACTTTCGGCATTCTGTGGCTTCAAGGCTGCGAGCGCGTCCGACAACAGACGCGCCAAATCCTCCGCCGACTTCGCCTGCATGCGCGCAGGGATTTCCTCGCTGAAGAGTTCCAGGAAAAATTCGGGCATGTCAGTCTTTCAGCGCGGGTTCGATATCCGTGCGGGTAAAATCATCGCCCTTAAACAGCAAGGGGCGAGCGGTGGCCTTCGCCACGCCATAGACGATGCAGTCACCAAAATTAAGCCCCGCCGGGTGCTTGCTGCGTCCATAGCGCGCCCAGGTATCACGGGCGTGGCGCATGTGGTCGGGTGTGACCGGTATGATCTCGATGCGGAATTCCGTGATGACCTTGTCCAACACGGCTGACAACACCCCGTCGCGGCGACGGTCGATCACCATGCAGGCCTCCAGCCATGTCGGCGCGGGCAGCATAACCTTCTCCGTCTGCAGAATGGTCAATTCGAACCGTTCACATTCGGCTTCGGACAGGACAATGGCCAGCAAGGCTGATGCGTCAACAATCACACGGGTAGTCCGTCGTCACCGTAGAGGAGATTATGATCGGTCGAACTCGGCAATGGCTCGCCCAATCCCGCCCGGATCTCCGCCGTCAGTTGGTGGATTCTGGCAAGCCTCGCCTGAATGTCCTCGTCGCGCGCCACTTCCGCGCGCATCGCCTTGATCACGGCATCTTCCGGCGAAGTGCGCTTGAGGGTCGCCAGCCGGTTGGCCAACGCCACACCTTCCTCGCCCTCAATCTTCAACACCGCGCTCATGACCGCTTTGATCCTTGCTCTGACAGCCTAATATTACGTCCGCCGAGCCTGCAAAGTCACGCAGCCTCCGCACTCTCCCCCGCCAGCCACGCCTCACAGCACGCCTTCGCCAGCGTCCGCACCCGCCCGATATATGCCGCCCGCTCCGTCACGCTGATCACGCCGCGGGCGTCGAGCAGATTGAACAGATGGCTCGCCTTGATGCACTGGTCATAGGCGGGCAGCGCCAGCTTGTGCTCCAACAGAGAAGCGCACTCGCCCTCCGCATCGGCGAAATGCTGCATCAGCATCGCCGTGTTGGCGTGCTCGAAATTATGCGCGGAATATTCCCGCTCGGCGCGCAGGAACACGTCGCCATAGGTGACGCCGCGCCCGTTGAAATCGAGATCGTAAACCCGCTCGACATTCTGCACATACATCGCCAGCCGTTCGAGCCCATATGTCATCTCGAAGCTCGGCAGCACGGTGGGAATGCCGCCGACCTGCTGGAAATAGGTGAACTGGCCGACCTCCATCCCGTCGCACCAGACTTCCCAGCCTAGGCCCCAGGCGCCCAATGTCGGGCTCTCCCAATCGTCCTCGACGAAGCGAAAATCATGCAGCAGCGGGTCCAGTCCGATGACGCGGTAGGATTCGAGCAGCAGATTCTGCGCATCCGCCGGGCTCGGCTTCATGATCACCTGATATTGATAATAATGCTGCAACCGATTGGGGTTCTCGCCGTATCGACCATCGGAAGGCCGACGCGAGGGCTGCACATAGGCTGCCGCCCACGGCTTGGAGCCCAGCGCGCGCAATGTCGTCGCCGGGTGGAAGGTGCCCGCCCCCATCTCGACGTCATAAGGCTGCAAAATCACGCAGCCTTTGTCGGCCCAGAAATTGTGCAGACGCAGAATCAGGTCCTGAAAGCTCGGCGGCGCGATTGTCATGGCTGGCATCACTCGGTTTTCGAAACGCCGCGCACCATAGTGATAGGATCAGGGCGCAACAAGGCGAGGAGGCACAGATGAGCATCGACGGGCTGCAAGACGACGATATCCGCCGGATCTTGAGCGAAACCAACCGCATCGCGGTGGTCGGTGCCTCCAACAAGACCGACCGCGCCTCCTATTACGTGCCGGAGTTCCTGGCCGCGCACGGCTATCAGATTGCCGCCGTCAATCCTGGCCTCGCCGGGCAGACCCTGCACGGAGCGACTGTGTTGGCCTCGTTGGCCGAGGTGGGAGCACTCGACATGGTCAATATCTTCCGCGCCTCCGAGCAGGCCGGAGCCGTGATCGATGAGGCGATCCGCCTGGGCGCCAAGACGGTCTGGCTGCCTCTCGGAGTGATTGACGAGGACGCGGCGCGACGCGCGCGGGAGGCCGGACTGGTCGCGGTGATGGATCGTTGCCCCAAGATCGAATGGCGCAGGCTCGGACTTCCCGCATGACTGTGTGGCGTGGCACCGCTTGAACATCGCACCGCGTCACGCCACCTTGCGAGCTGCAACCCTTCACACTGGTGTCACATGACCAACGAGGAACGCGACCTTATCACCCAGTTCGTCGGCCGTGTCGGCGGACGTCCTGCTGCCAGCGGCTTTGCAGCTTCGGTGCCGCAAGCTGGTGGTCCGGAACTGCCGCCGGTCGAGCCGCAGGCCGATGCATTGATCGCCGACCTGTTCACCCGCTACCCCGAGGCGCGCTACCGTATAACCCAGCTTGCCTTCATCCAGGAGCACGCGCTGGCCGCGGCCAACAATCAGCTTCAGCAGCTGACGGCGCAGCTTCAGCAAATGCAGCAGCAGATGCAGCA
>CAITEF010000083.1 GCA_903891315.1 uncultured Rhodospirillales bacterium
CTATTTCGACCCGGACCGCTTCACCAACGGGCCAAAAATGTCGTGGGAGCTGACCGACGAGCAGGTGCAGAACGTGATGGACACCAATTACATGGTGGCCGATCAGCTCACCCGCCGGGTGATCCCAATCCTGCTCAAGCGCGGCTGGGGGCGGATCATCAACGTGACAACCAAGCTCGACACGATGAACCGGCCCGGCTCGGTGCCCTATGGCCCGTCCAAGGCCGCCCTTGAGATGGCGTCCGAGATTTGGGGCAAGGAATTGGCGAAGGTCGGCGTGGCGGGTGTCACCTGCAACATCGTCAATCCGGGCGCTGGGGCGAACACGCCGGGCATGTCGCCGACAATGCGGGCTTTGTCGGCGCAGGGCAAAGGCATCCATTTGATCGAGGCCGACGAGATGGTGCCGCCGTTGCTGTTCGTTTGTTCGCGGGAGGCGGACAAGGTAAATGGCTATCGCTTCGACGCCACCACCTGGGACGCCGGCATCCCGCCCGCCGCCTGTGCGGTGAAGACGGGGCGGAAATCTGGTTTCCTGATGTATCCGTTGTCGGATTGCTATTCGGACGCCGTCGATACATCGCTGATCGCATAACAATACGGAGCTATTTCAATGGATTGGAATCCAAAGCCGCTCGATCCCGCCAAGACCGTCGTGCATCGTCGCGGCAAGGGCACGCCATTGGTGCTGATCCACTGCCTCGGCATGGACTGGCATTTCTGGGATGTGCTGGAGCCGCTGACCGATCAGTTCGAACTGATCACCTACTCGCTGCCCGGCCATCACGATACGCCGCTTCCGGCGGGGCAGTACGGTGAAGCGGAGCTGACCGTCGACCTCAAGGCGCTGCTGGATCGCGAGGGGATCAAAAAGGCGCATTTCGCTGGGATCTCGATGGGCGGCTCGATGGTGCAGCATTTCGCGGGCACCCATCCGGAGATGGTCGACCGCGCCATCCTCTGCGACTGCACGCCACGCTACAATGATGAAGCCCGCGCCAATTGGCCGGTGCGCGCCAATGCCGCGCGTGAAAAGGGTGTGGCGAGCCTGATCCCATTCTTGGAGAAGGTGTTCTTCACCGACGAAAGCCTGGCCGAGAACGGCCCGAACGTTCGCTATGTCAAAGAGACTTGGGCGGCTTGCTCGGGCGAGGGGTATGCACTGGCCTGCGAGATGCTGGCGATGGTGGACGCGCAGGAACAGGCAAAGCGGATGCACAATCCGACACTGATCATGCTCGGCTCCAACGAAGGCCAGGCATTCAAGGATGCGGCGGTGTGGATGAACACCAACATTCCCGGCTCGCGCGGCATCGTTGAAGTTCCGAACGCCGGTCACGCCTCGGTGCGCGAGCGGCCGGAATTTGCCATTGCGCAGTTCCGGAAGTTCCTGGGTTAGTCATTATACAAATTCGTCATTGCAAGCGCACCGCAGCGCTGCAATGACGATGATGACGATGGGCTAAACGCCCACCACCCGCCCAATCCCACGCTCTGCCGCACGCGCTGCAATATCGGCGGCCAGTGCCAAATCGCAGCAGGCCATTCCCTGCACAATCGTGAACACACGGTCGGTCGGGCTGCGCTCCACCCTCGCCAATCCGCCGACGATCTGGCCGAGTTCGGCATTGACGCGCGCCTGCGCTGCCTGCGCGGTGATCAGCCCGCGCTTGACCCAAGCGCCGAGGCTGCCGGAGACACAGGCGTAGTTCATGTCGTCGACATAGAACCGATCCGCAGCCTCCAACATCGACAGATCGCATTCATACGACCCGCCCATCCCCACCAGCGTCATCCCCGGTCGCAGTTGCGCGCCGAACAGGATCGGGCTGGAGGCCGACGTGATCGACAACACCGCCTCAGCCCCGCCAATTGCCTCGTCAATCGACGCGCACCCCACGACATTGCCACAATGATTGGCGGCGAAAGCAACGGCGCGTTCCGACCGCGAGGCGGCGACGCGGATCTCGTCCAATGCGAAGCGGCGGCGCAGCACCGCCACAGCTTGATCCGCGATTTTCCCGGCTCCGATCAGTGCGATCCGCTTGGCACCTGAGCCATGGATCGCCTCCAACGCCACAACGCCGGTGATGGCGGTGCGAACCGTGTGCAACGTCAGCATTTCCACCATGGCGTAGGGCATTGCGGTGTCCATATCCGCCAGCCACTGGAAATCATGCGAGATCTCGCCGCCCTCGGCATCGAAATCTCCAACCAGTCGGAACCCCGCCACGCGCTGACTCGGCAATTGCGCGCCCTTCACCTTCATCGCGACCGCTGGGGCGGAGGGATGTTTCATCAATTGCGCCGAGGGTGACGAGAGTACTGGCGGCAGCGTCGCCGCTTGCACATAGGCATCCCGGATCGCGTCATAGGCGCGGTCGAGATCAAGCAGGCTGATTGCCTCTTGGTCATTGATCAGGCGGAGGCTGCGCTGGCTCATGTTGTCTCGCGTGCAATGGCGGCGATCAGGCATTGGCCGGGGGCGGCCTGATGCTCGGCACCGCCGGTGATGAAGGCGTCGTTGGAGCCGAGCAGCCCAGCCAACACGCCAGAAGCGGCGGCGCGCAGATGCTTGTCGGCTGGGATGTCGGTGCCGTGGATATGAGTCGGTCGCCCGCGCAGCCTGCCATCCGGGGCAATGCCCGCCTTGAGCAGCACAAGGCCGAGATCGTCCGGATTGGCAAGCACGCCATCAGCGTCGAATCTGGCATCGGCGCTTTCTAGCAGCCGCCGTGCGCCGCCGATATCGATGATGTCGCGCATGATGGCCGAACGGATCACCAGATTACCGCCCGCCCCCGCGCGATTGGCGAGAATGACGATCTCGGCCCGCCCGGTCTCGGTGCCGGACATCGTCATCGCGCGCGTGCCGAACAGCGACGGATCATCCATCGCCTCCGGCGTGATCGCATTCTCAGCCACCTCGCCCAAAGCCACCGCCACACCCAGGGCAGCCGCCCCACGCGAGCGGCCCGTGGCATTGGCCTGATTGCGGCGGACCGGGCTTTTGACCATCACCAATTGAATGTCCGAGGCGGCAAGCCCGGATTGCGCCATCGCATCCCGCACGGCACAAGCCACAGCCAGAACATGCGCTGGTTCACCGCGTCCGGCCTCTGGGATGATGTCGGTCTCGGTGCTGACGAGCATCAATCGCGCAGCCCCCTCACCTGCCACGCCATCCTCGGCCAACAGCCATCCGCCGGATGCACCAATGCCTTCACAGCCGACCGAAAGGATCATCCTGATTGGTGGCGCGGCGGCGGTTTTCAGTGCATCGGCGAAGACAGTCTGCATCAATTCGCGTGACGGATCGTTCAGCGTCGCTGGGCCTGGTACCTTGGCGAAAATCACCAATTCGCGCAGTGACCCCAAATCGGGCCAGCCCGCCAAAGCCTGCGCCAACCCGCTCGCATCTCCCGCATGTTCAATGGGAAATGCGGCCAACCGAACGGCCATGATGCGTCAGCCGCCGATGCCGAAATCGGTCGAGCGTGTCGCCCAGCCGGTCATCCGCCGTTCAATGGCCGCGAAGATCGCGTACATCAGGATGCCCATCACGGCCACCATCACCAACCCGGCAAAGACCAGCGGCATACGGAAATTGGCCGAGGCCTGCTCGACCAATGCGCCGATGCCGATATTGGAGGCCAAGGTCTCCGCGATCACCGAACCCACGAATGCCAGCGTGATCGCCACTTTCAGCGAGGCGAAGAAATACGGCATCGAGCGCGGCAGGCCGACCTTGAGGATGATGTCCTTGTGGGAGGCCCCCAGCGAACGCAGCACGTCCTCCAATTCCGGTTCCAACGTGGCAAGCCCAGTTGCCACGTTCACCGCGACGGGGAAAAACGAAAGCAGGAACGCGATCAGCACGGCGGGTACTGTTCCAATGCCGAACCAGACCACCATCACCGGCACCAAGGCCACTTTCGGCACCGAGTTGAAGCCGATCAGCAGCGGATAGATAGCCTGATACACCACACGCGACGATCCGACGGCCACACCGAGAAAGACGCCGAACACGACAGCGAGCGCGAAGCCGCCGATTGTGGTGAGCAGCGTGTGCTGCGCGTGCGTCCAGATCGGGCCGAAATTCTCCAGCAATTCGTGCACGATGCTGGTAGGCCTCGGCAGCACGAATTGCGGTACGTCGAAGATCGTGCAGCCGACCTCCCACACGATCAGGGCAGCCGTGAGAGTGATCGTGGGCAGGATCGCGCCTTGATATTTGAACCGGGTCACGCCGCGTGCTCCATCTCTGCCGGGCCGCCACGCTGAATGCGGATCAGTTCGCGCAATTCCTGCACGAGGGCACCGAATTCCGGCAGAAACGACGTCTCCAGCGTGCGCGGACGCGGGAGATTGACCTTGTGGCTGGCGATCACCCGCCCCGGACGGGCCGACATCACATGCACGGTGTCGGCAAGATAGACCGCCTCGCGCAGGTCGTGGGTGACCAGGATGGTGGTGAAGCTGCGCTCCATCCAGATCGCCTGGAGCACGTCCCACAACTCTTCACGGGTGAACGCGTCGAGCGCTGCGAAAGGTTCGTCGAGCATCAGCAGCGACGGTTTGTGGATAAGCGCGCGGCACAAAGAGGCGCGCTGTTGCATGCCGCCGGAGAGTTGCCAGGGAAAACGGCGCTCGAACTCGCCAAGGCCCACAGTGGTGAGCAGCTTGCGCGCCTCGGCCTCAAACTCTGCCTTGTCGCGTGAGAACCGGCTGCGATAGGGCTCCACGATTTCCAGCGGCAGCATCAGATTGCCCATCGTGGTCCGCCACGGCAGCAGCGAGGCGTTCTGGAACGCCATCCCGACGATCTTCAACGGACCATCCACGGCTTTGCCAGCCACACTGACCGAACCGGCGGTCGGGCGCAGCAACCCGGTGACCAGCTTCATCAGCGATGATTTGCCGCAGCCAGACGGCCCGACCACGGCGACCATCTCACCTTGGTTGACCTGAAGATTGAGACCACGCACCGCCAGCGTTCCGTCAGCCCCGCCATAGGAGAGGCTGACGTCAGCGATATCGACCAATGACGTCATAATGTTCCCTTAGCCGATCACGCCGGCATACGCTCGGCCTGCGGCGGCAGGAATTTGGTGGTGTAGAGTTCTTCCGGCTTCGGCGGATTGGCCAGCATATAGGCCTGCGCATTGGCCGCGATCGTCAGTTCGATGCGCGAGCGATCAACCGAGCCGAAACCATTCTGCTTCACATACGGCGTCAGGATGGCCAAATCGAGCGCCAACTGGAAGCGCTCACCTTCAAGCTTGGTGTTGAACAGCGGGTCGTAGGTTTTCAGGGATTCCATCGCCTTCGCGCGGTCTGCAATTGCTTCCTTGGTGCCCGCGATCGTGCCGCGTACGAATGCGCCCACCACATCGGGATGCGCCTTGAGGAAATCTTCGCGGACGATCACGGCGTTGCCATACAGATCCAGGCCATACTGGGCGTAAGGCAGGGTGACGATATCCTCACGCGGAACGCCCGCGGCAATCAGGTTGAACAGCGAAGTCGTGATGAAGCCGGTGATCGCGTCCACCTGGCCTTGCACCAGAATCGTCTCACGCAGATTGGGGGCGATGGATTTCCAGTTCACCTTCATCGTGTCGACGCCGTTTTTCTGCGCAAATAGCGGGAACAGGATACGCCCGGCATCAGCTTCCGGGGCACCCATCGTCTTGCCGTTCAGATCCGACGGCTTGGTGATGCCGGATTTCTTCAGCGTGATGATCGAGCCCAATGTGCGATCAAAGCCCTGATAGACCGCAACCACCCGCTTGTCCGGATTGGCGGCATTGAAGATCACAGCGGCGTTCAGGTCGGCGAAGCCGATATCATAGGCACCTGCCCCGATCTTCACCACTGTGTCGCCCGAGCCGTAGCCACGGTCCATCTTCACGTCCAAGCCCTGCTTGGCATAGTGACCGCTTTGAACACCGAGTGCGAAGACCGAGTGATTGCCCTGGAAATTGAAATCGATGGAGAATTTCACCGGGGTCAATGTCTGGGCGCGGACAATGGAGGGGGCTGCCAACGTGCTCAGACCCAAAGCAAGACCGGTTTTCGCAAACTCTCGGCGGTTCATTGACTTTCTCCATCAGTTTGGCGTTGGCCGGATCATGACGCGCAGCAATTCGCCACACAACCCGCAAGCCGAGCAAAAGCGCTCTCGCGTGACTGCCAAGACAGTGCAAAACTGAGACCAACGTCCAAGGGAGGGGAGACGACAATGACTCAAATCGGCGGTTTCATCGCACCCAGCCGCAAGCCCGGCGTGCTCGGTGTTCATTCGGTCGACCATTTCAGCCTCACCGTGCCGGATCTGGCCGATGCACAGAATTTCTACAGCAATTTCGGCCTCGATGTCCGCGCTGACGGCAATGGCTTGGCACTCCACACCGACGCAGCCCCGCATCGTTGGGGCCGTATCATCGAAGGTCCGAGCAAGAAGCTGCACATGCTCAGCTTCGGCTGCTACGAGGAGGATCTGCGGCGTTTTGCCGATCATCTGCAAGCACACGGCATCACCCGCACCGATCCGCTGCCCGGCGTGGACAGCAACGGCATCTGGTTCCGGGACTGCGACGGCACGCCAATTGAGATCAAGGTGGCGGTGAAATCCTCGCCGAGTTCGAAATCAGTGTTCGGTGATCTGCAGAACCCGCCGAATGTGCGCGCCGCCACGGTGCGCGCGATGGCACCGCGCGTGCGTCCACGTCGTCTGTCGCACGTGCTGCTGTTCGTGCGTGACCTCAACACATCGATCAAATTCTACTCTGAAGTGTTGGGCATGCGCCTGTCGGATCGCACCAATTTTGTCGCCTTCATGCACGGCGTCCATGGCAGCGACCATCACATGATCGCCTTCGCGCAATCCAACGCGCCGGGTTTTCACCATGCCAGTTGGGATGTCGGTTCGGTGAACGAGGTCGGCGTGGGAGCGGCCACGATGGCGGCGCGCGGGTTCAGCCGTGGCTGGGGTCTGGGCCGCCATGTGTTGGGGTCGAATTTCTTCCACTATGTGCGCGACCCTTGGGGCAGCTACAGCGAGTATTCTGCCGATATCGATTATATCGGCGTCGAGTGCGACTGGGAGGCGCAGGAGCATCGTCCGGAAGACAGCCTGTCGCTTTGGGGTCCGGAGCCGCCGCCGGATTTCGTCACCAATTTCGAGGCCTAGAGCACGGTCCGACCGATCGGAATCGATCGGCTGGACGGTCGTGCTCTAGAAAAATATGATTCTAGAGCAACTTAGCCTCGATCACATTGAACCTCTTCGGTTTAATGTGATCGGGCGTTGCTCTAAAGCCCAGTATCTTTGTCGTCATTGCGAGGACCGCAGAGACGAAGCAACCCAGGAATCGTTTGCCGCCCTCCTGGGTTGCTTCGTCGCGTCACTCCTCGCAATGACGGGATAACCGATCAAGGAACCGCGTCATGTCGAACACCCTGCCTGCCACCACCGATGTTCTGATCGTGGGGGGCGGGCCCGTCGGGCTTGCCCTCGCGGTCGAACTCGGCCAACGCGGCGTGCGCGCCGTGCTGGTGGAGCGCAATATGGAGGTTGGCCAGCAACCGCGCGCCAAAACCACCAATGTGCGCACCATGGAGCATATGCGGCGCTGGGGCATCGCCGAGCGGGTGCGGGAGGCCGCACCTTTTGGGAGGGATTATCCGAGCAATGTGGTGTTCGCCACGCGTCTGTTCGGCCACCGGCTGGCGCTGTTCGAGAACGTCTCAGCCGGGCTGAGGGAGGAGAATCCGCTCTTCTCCGAACCGATGCAATGGATCGCCCAGTATCACATCGAACGCGTCCTGCGCGACGAAGTGCTGCGTCGGCCCAGCATTACGCTGGTGATGGGATGCGAACTGACCGGATTCTCCCAGGATGCGGACGGTGTTACCGCCGACGTGCAATCGCGCGACGGTGCAAAATCGACCATCCGCGCGCAATACATGGTCGGCGCCGATGGCGGGCGGAGCTTCGTGCGCAAGCAATTGGGCTTTGTGATGGAGGGCCGCTCGGCCTTCATGGCGAGCATCGGTGCTGTCTTCCGCGCGCCCGGCCTGTCGGACGCGCATCCGCAAGGCCCCGCCAACATGTATTGGGTGGTCAACCAGGATGCGCCTGCGATGATCGGCCCGATGGATCACGGTGATCTGTGGTTCACCATTATGGGCACCAAACCGGACGACACACCGGACGCCAAACGCGTGCGTGATCTGCTGTGTCAGGCCATCGGACGCGAATGGGATCTCGAGATTCTCACGCTCGACCCTTGGTCGGCGCACAGCCTGATGGCCAACGAATATCAAAAGGGGCGCGTCGTTCTGGTGGGTGACGCCTGCCATTTGCATCCGCCCTTCGGCGGGTTCGGCATGAACATGGGCATTGCCGACGCCGTCGATGTTGGCTGGAAATTGGCCGGGATGCTTGAAGGCTGGGGCGGTCCCGGATTGCTCGAATCCTACACGCCGGAACGCCGGCCGATGCATCACAAGGTGATCGAGGAGGCGGTGGCCAATACCGGTGTGCTCACCCAGCATCTGGTGCGCGGCAATCTGGACGGCGACGATGCCGAAAGCGCCGCTTTGCGGGCCGAACTCGGTGCGGAGATTCTTGAGAAAAAGCGCCGCGAATTCCACACGCTCGGCGTGGTTCTGGGCATCTGCTACGACAACTCACCGATTGTGGCTGAGGAGCCCGGCCCGCGTCCGGAATGGCATTTCGCCGAATATGTCCCGCACGCCAAGCCCGGCGCGCTCGCCCCGCATCTGTGGCTGTCGCCCGGTGATTCGCTGTACGATCATTTGGGTCGGGGCTTTACGCTGCTGGTGACAGCCTCCGGCAGCGAGGCCGACATCGCAGCCTTGACCGCAGCAGCCGTCACGCGCGGCATTCCGCTCAAGGTCATTGCGCCCAACGACCCGCGCCTTGCCACGCTCTACCGGGCCCGCCTCGCATTGATCCGGCCCGACCAGTATGTCGCCTGGCGTGGTGATGCGCTGGGCCAAGAGTCTGGCAGCCTGCTCGATCTGGTCACCGGGCGGCGTTAGGTCTGGCGCAGTTTCAGGATTGGTCGTCGTCGTCGACAACCACCTGATTCCCGCCAGCTTGGCGAGCGCTGAACAGGGCGGTGTCGGCCCTCACCATCATGTTGTCGCAGCTCGCTTCTCCGGCACGTTTGGTGCTGACCCCGAAGCTCGCGGTCAGCCGCAGCGACTGTTCGCCCTCGATGGGCAATCCGATCGACATGATGCCCTCGCGCAATCGCTCGGCCAGAATGGCTCCCCCATCGGCGTTGGTCGCAGCTGCCACAACGACGAAAACATCGCTCGCCACCCGACCCACCACGTCACCGAGCCGAAGCAAACCCTGAACGGCATCCGGCAAAGTCATCAGCACACGCTCCACCGCCTTCATACCGAGTTTCGCCGATAGGCGCGGGAGATTGTCGAGACCGAACAGGATGATCGACAGATTGTTGCCCTGCGCCTGCGAGGCGGTCAAAGCGAGTTCGGCGCGGTCGGA
>CAITEF010000084.1 GCA_903891315.1 uncultured Rhodospirillales bacterium
AAGGGCTATCTCGAACAATTCCCTTCGATTTGGGCGGCCTATCACAGTGGCGTGCGGCATGGCGAGAACCGGCTGGCGACGGAGGCGGGGTTGCGGCGCGTGTATCACGATGCCTGCGAGGGGCGCACCGGGATCGCGTGTTTCGATGCCTGGGCGCAGGAATTGGTGCAGACTGGCTGGCTGCACAACCATGCGCGGATGTGGTTCGCCTCGATCTGGATGTTCACCCTGCGGCTGCCTTGGGAACTCGGAGCCGCGTTGTTTCTGCGCCATCTGCTCGACGCGGACCCGGCGTCCAACACCATCTCCTGGCGATGGGTGGCGGGGCTGCACACCAAGGGCAAGCACTACGTCGCACGCGCGGACAATATTGCGCGCTACACCGAGGGGCGGTTTCATCCGCTGGGCCAGTTGGATGAGACGCCGGAGCCGTTGGTGGAGATGGTCACGCATCCCCGTCAGCCGCTCGCCGAGGCAGGGCATTTGCCAGAGGGTCGGTTTGCTTTGCTGTTGCACGATGACGATCTGGGCTTTGACAGCCTCGGTCTTGATCCTGCACAGGTGGAGTCCGTGGGGCTGGTGTCCACGGCGAACGGTGCCGAGAAGGCGCGCAACTTTGCCCAGGGAATGCTGGCCGATACCCGTGAACGCCTCGGTTCCGGACAGATCTTGCAGCCTGCCGAGGTGGCGGATTGGGTCGCCGCGCGGAGTGTGCCGGTGGTCACACCCTGGGCTCCGGTGGGGGGCAACGCCGATCTGTTGGCTGATCTCGATCTGATCCGGATCCGTCGGGAGTGGGACAGTGCGATCTGGCCGCTGGCCACGCGCGGCTTCTTCCATCTGCGGCAGGCGCTGCCCGATTTGCTGCATAGAGCACGGTCCGACCGATCGGAATCGATCGACCGAACGGTGGTGCTCTAGAAACATATGATTCTAGAGCACCTTAGCCTCGATCACATTGAACCTCTTCGGTTCAATGTGATCGGGCGTTGGTCTAGACTATTGGCGGCGGCGGCTTGATTTTCTTGTGCTCATCCGCCGCCCGCCAGAGATACCAGGACGCGGTTGAGCGATAGGGTGCCCAGGGCGCTCCGATCTCCGCGAGTGCCCTGGGTTTCGGCTGCGCCTCCAGCCCGTGCAAAATCCGGTAGCCCTCGCGCACGCCGAAATCATCGACCGGGAGAATGTCGGGCCGTCCCATGTTCATCAGCAACATCTCCACCGTCCAGCGCCCGACGCCGCGCAGGGTGACGAGGCGGGAGATCGCTTCGTCATCGGACAATGTGGCGAGTTCCTCGCGGCCAGGCACCACGCCGTCCAGCGTCTTGGCGGCGATGTCGCGGATGGCGGCGATCTTGCTGAAGCTGAATCCGACACCACGCAGCGCCTCATCGGATTGCGCGAGCACGTGATCGGGATGTGGGAAATCGTCGCCGGGGAAGAGCGCGAGGAATCGACCGAAGATCAACTCGGCGGCACGGCCATTGAGTTGTTGATGCGCAATGGCGCGGACCAGCTTGGCATAAGGCGGCCTGCCATCGTCACTGGACGGCGTCCGCGGCCCGACTCGCTCGATCAGGGCGGCGAAGTTCGGGCAATTGGACGCGATATGGTGTTGGGCGGCTTCGAACATGCTCATCCGATCACTATCGACACGCTGCCTGCGATCAGTCCAACGACAGCGACGGGCCACATGATCCGCCAGAGTTTCGCCGGTGTCACCCCACCGCCCATCAGCGACGAGGCCACTGCCGTCAATTGCGGCGAGATCACCAGCGCGAGCGTGCCGTTCTGAACCGCGGGCAGGACCAGCGGACCGAGTCCGGAAGCGCGGCCGAGGGCGGCCTGCAACGGCATCATCGTCGAATTGCTGCCGACATTGCTGCCGGCGAAAAATCCGGCAATGGCAGCGAGAAACGGTGAGGCAAAGGGGGCCGCACTGCCAAAACTCGCCACCAGCGAAGTCGCCAGTGCGACGGGAATGCCTGCGTTGGTCAGCAGGCGGGCCAGAACCACGAAGCTCAGCATTGCCAGAGCCGGACGTTTGGCCCGCTGGATGGCCGCCAGCGCCAAGCTCGGCTCGTTTCCCCATTCCTGGCCTTGGAGCGCGAGCAGAATGATCGCGGCCAGCCAGATCGCGACCATCGGATGATTGATCCCGATGGCGGGCAATTCCGCAAAGGGTCGCCAGGACGGTGCCCCATGCCAAGCTTGGCCTGCCAGCAGCAGCGTGGCGAGCATGGCGTAAGGCCAGACCGCCTGGGCACGCCGGAACACACCGATCCAATCTTTGGGCGGATCGGCCAGCAGCAGTCGGGCCGAGAGCACCGTGCCGCTCGCCACCATCCCGCAGAGCTGCCAAGGCAGCACAAAATGCAGCCCGATCAGCAATCCACCGAGCAATGCCATCCACAGGAACTGCCGCAGCAAAATCGCCTTGCGCAGCGTGAGTCCGAGTTTGCTGCACCACCACCAGAACATTGGCAGCAGCGCCATCAACGAGGCCGCGAGCATCATTGCGTTGCGCTCGGACATCGCCTGGGCGTCGATCCCGGCGAGTGCGGCGCCAATCGCCGAGCCCGGCCCCAATCCGCCCCAAGGAATCGCGTTCTGCGCCATCAGCCCGATTGCCGCCGCTGGCGCACCAGCAAGGCCGAGTGAGCGAATCGCGCCAATGGCGAAGACGGTGCCCACGCCAAACCCGGTGACCGTCTCGGTGAACATACCGAGCAGGAACGAGGCGGTAAAAGCGTGATCGACGATATCGCCGCGCTTTGACGATGCGGCGGGTGCCCGTTGCTGCACGCCCCCGTTGAAGATCAGCCCGCCGGTGATGATCCCCACCGGAATGAAGGCGAGCCAAAGCCCCTCAATGAGGGAACGGTTGATGAACGGGACGAACGAGGCCTTGTCCGCCATGCCAAGCCAAGCGGCCGGCAAGGCGAGCAGGGCAGCGATCACGCAGGACCGCATCGGCCCGGCGCGCCCTGAGGCGAGCAAGACAACAAGGGCGATCAACGGCAAGGACTGGATCAACAACATTGATCGCACAGTGGAAGGTTCGCGCGCGTTCGCCCAGGCGCAAACGAAAACGTGTCCGTCAATTCCGCGTTGCGCTGCAAACGTGGCTTGCTTTGGCAAACACGTAGGACTGTAATGCAGAAAGTAGAAGGTGCCCCGCCATGGCTCCCATGATCCGCCTCAGTTACCGCACAACCGCTGCCGAGCTTGAGGAGCGCGCTGAAGCAGAGGCGCGCCGGTCCGGTGGTTTGGTAGGAATAGCGATCACTCTGGCATTGCTGACCATCGCCCTGTTTCTGGTCCAGAGACTGCACCATGTCTCTCGGGTCGAGGATTGCATGCTGTCCGGTCGCAGCAATTGTGACGCTCTGCTGTCCACCCAGCGCTGATTGCCCAACGCGGCGTTTGCGTCCAATGCTGGTGTTGTGGACATGGGGGACGGGGTCGCATGCGCATTGCCGATATGGATTGGCGGATGGCGGAGAACTGGACACTGCACGATGATCGTGTCGTCGTCCCGCTCGGCAGCACCGAACAACATGCGGGGCTGTCCCTGCTGACCGACGCCATTTTGGCCGAGCGCGTCTCCGTCGAGGCGGCCGAACCATTGGGCGTTCCGGTCTATCCCGCGCTTCCCTTCGGCATCGCGCCGAATTTCCAGGCATTTCCCGGCAGCGTTACCATTCGGGTTTCAACCTATGTGGCGCTGATCCGCGACATTCTCGACAGCCTCAAGCGCGGCGGGTTCCGCCGGATCCTGCTGGTCAACGGCCATGCCGGCAACATTGCCGCCGGATCGCTGGCGGGTGAGTGGCTGATGGACAATCCGGATTGCCGGGTGCGCTTTCACGATTGGTGGCGCGCGCCGCGCACGATGGCAAAGGTTCTGGAGACCGATCCGGATGGCAGCCACGCCAATTGGATGGAGAACTTCCCCTTCACCCGTCTGCCCACCACGCCGCCTTCGGGCAGCAAGCCGATGGTGGACGTGAACCAACTGCGCACGCTGCCGCCGTTCGAGGTCCGCCAGGAACTGGAAGACGGCTCATACGGTGGGCAACTCCAGCGCAGCGATGCCGAGATGGCGGCGATCTGGGATGTGGCGGTGGACGAGACGCGGGGGATGTTAGAGCGTTGGTGAGTCTCGACTGTCATCCTGAGGCGCGAGGCGCCGTCAGGATCCAGAAGCCGTAGAGGCGGCCATATGACTTCTGGACCCTGATGCTTCGCTCAGGGTGGCGATTTGGCGTTACGCAACCACCCCTTCATGCCGCAACTGGCTTAGCAATTCGTCCAGGGCCTTGGACACCCGATCCAGGATCGTGTCGATTTCCTCGGCCGTGATGATCAGCGGCGGTGAGAAGGCGAGGCTGTCATTCGGCAAGCCGCGGCCGATCACGCCGTTTTCCTCGCACAATTTGACCAGACGTGGCCCGATCTTCAGCGCGGGGTCGAAATTGCGATGCGCCGCCTTGTCGGCCACCAGTTCCATCGCGCCGATCAGCCCGATCCCGCGAACTTCGCCCACCAGCGGATGATCGGCGAAGCGGCGGCGCAGTTCGGATTGCAGATGCGGGCCTACCATGCCGACATGTGCGCCGATCTCGATCTCGTCGTAGATCTTGAGCGTCTCGATGGCGACGGCGGCGGCCACCGGATGGCCGGAATAGGTGTAGCCATGGCCGAACGTGCCGATCTTGTGGCTCTCATCGGCGAGTGCTGCAAACACCCGCTCGTTCACCATCACCGCCGAAATCGGCATATACGCCGCCGACAATGCCTTGGCGCAGACGAGAATATCCGGCTCGATATCAAGCGTCTGGCTGCCCCAGTAATTGCCGGTGCGCCAGAAGCCGCAGATCACCTCATCGGCGACCATCAGCACGTCGTGCTTCTTCAGCACCGCCTGGATTTTCGGGAAATACCCGGCAGGCGGCAGGATCACGCCGCCAGCCCCCATGATCGGCTCGGCCCAAAACGCCGCGACAGTCTCGGGGCCCTCGGCGATGATCAGTTTGTCGAGTTCTTCGGCGCAGCGTGTGGCGAACTGCTCCTCGGTCTCGCCGGGCAGGCCCGCGTGATAGAAATGCGGCGTCATCGTGTGGATGAAGCCGGGCAGCGGGATGTCGAAGCTGCGATGGTTGTTCGGCAGGCCAGTCAGCGAGCCGGATGCGATGGTGATGCCGTGATAGCCCTTGATGCGGCCGATGATCTTTTTCTTCTGGGTCCGGCCCAGCGCGTTGTTCATGTACCAGACCATCTTGATGGCCGAGTCGTTGGCCTCTGATCCGGAATTGGCGAAGAACACGCGGTCCATCGGCACCGGCGACCGGGCGATCAGCATCTCGGCCAATTCGATCATCGGCACATGCGATTTGGCGGTGAAGGCATGGTAGAACGGCAGAACGCGCATCTGAACGGCGGCCGCCTTGACCAGACGCTCGTTGGAGAAGCCCAGCGAGGCGCACCACAGCCCGGCGACGCTTTCGTAGTATTCGCGCCCATTCTCATCCCAAACCCGCACACCTTTGCCGTGGCTCATCACAACGGGGCCCGCCGTGAGATGGCCCAGCAGGTCGGTGTAAGGATGCAGCACGCTGGCCACATCGCGGGCTTCGACCGAGTTCGGGCGAAGCTTCTTCGCCGGGATTTGCGTGTTCATGATTTCGCCTCACCGCATGACTATATGTGAGCATGCCCCGGCTTTGCTCGCGGGTGAAGCTTTCTCGACGGAGACGACCCATGCTGCGCCGCCGGACCCTGCTTGCCGCCACCCTCGCAGCCCCGTTCATGCCTGGTCTTGCCTCGGCGGGCGAGCTGCCACTGGACGACACCACCGCCAAGGGCTTCATGCGCCGCGCCGTTGCCGTCTGGGGTGATCGCGTTGAGCCAGACGCGCCGCGCTTCGTCCCCGGCGCTGTCGATGGTGAGGCGGCGGAGAAGCAATTCGCGTGGGACGCCATCGTGCTCGGCGTGGTGCCGCAGATTTTGGGCGATGACGGCGTGCCGCGCGCGTTGATGGTCGTCGCCCATCCGTCGCCAATTGCGGCGATGCTGCCGCCCTCGGCACACAGCAAGGAGGCGTTGCGCGGGATTGAAGGGGCGTCGATCCTCAATCTCGAACGCCATGACGGCCGCTGGTTGGCAGTCGATGGCGGGTTTCAGACGCGTCGCCTCACCCCGGCGACACTCTGCCGCGTCTCCGGGCCCATGCGGGCAGAACTCAGCGAGGGTGTACGCGGTCCGGTTGGCCCGCTGGCAGGCTGCGTGACGCCATGGGGTCACGCGCTGATCGCCGAGACGCCGTCAGGGATTTCCAGCGGATATGTGGTCGATGTCGACCCGGCGGATGCGGACGCCATGCCTGTCAAGCGCACGGCGCTGGGTCACTTCGCCCGCGCCGGTTTGGCGGCGACCCAGACCTCGGATGGTCGCCCCGTGGTGCTGATGAGCGAGGCGGGTGGGCAGGGGCGGATTTTCCGCTTCATCGCCCGTGGGCCGATCTCGGCCGATACGCCAGATGCTCTGGATGATGGCGAGCTGTCGGTGGGCGTGATGCGGGGACTGACTCTGGAATTCGTCCAGGTGAACGGCGACCCGCTGCAGGCAAGCGGCACCAATTTCGATTCTCCGGCCGGAATCCTGGTGCTTGCCGACGGCTCGGTGCTGATCGCCTGCCGTGGTGGTGTCGGCAACGGCGTGCCGAGCGAACTCGGCCAGGGCAATCCGGATGGCTGCGTCCTGCTGCTGCGGCCGCAGGGCGACCGGCAGATGCCGGACAGCTACGCGATCGAACTCGCCTTGGCGGGTGGCGACACCGGCATCGGCAACGCCACCGTCTCTCGCCCGTCTGAGTTGGCACTCGGTGCGCGTGGTCAGATCTGGATCGGGGCCGAAGGGACCGGAATCGCCCTGGCGGAGGACGGGTTCACCAAGATCACCCAGGTCTATTTGCAACCGCGCGGGGCTGTGATCGGCGGGATTGCGCAATCGCCGGATGGCAGCGAGATGTTCGCCTCCGTGCGCCATCCGGGGGCGACCAGCGGATCGTCCTGGGCGAACCCGGCGACACGCTGGCCCACGTTGCGCTCCGACATGCCGCCGCAGACGATGGTGGTGGCGCTGACGCGGCGCTAGAGCAACACCCGATCACATTGAACCGAAGAGGTTCTACGTGATCGCGGCTAAGTTGCTCTAGAATCGTATGTTTCTAGAGCACGACCGTCCGGCCGATCGATTCCGATCGGTCGGACCGTGCTTTAGGTTGCTGATTTTCCGAGTGTCCACGTCATTCTGAAATCCGACGGATTTCAGAATGACGTGGACACTAGCTCGGCTTCCAATCGCGCAGAAAGCTGAACGCCTGGTCCATCAGATGCGGCGTGTGCTTGCCCGCCGAGTGGTGCATCGCCGCGTCGAAATACGCCTCCAGTGCGGGCGCAA
>CAITEF010000085.1 GCA_903891315.1 uncultured Rhodospirillales bacterium
ACCCCGCGTTGGCCAAGGGCGGCGCCGAGATCGCCGCCTGGCGCCTGTTCGAGGAACTCCGCGCCAGCCCCGACTGCGAGGCCTGGTTCCTCGGCTGCGAGCAGGACGGCCCGGAGCGGCACATCCGCATCACCCAGCCCTTCTCGGAGCGCGAATACGTCTATGCCTCGCAAGGCTTCGACTGGTTCCGCTTCGCCAACCCCGACCCTTTGTTCCCCAAAGCCTTCAAGGACCTGTTGCTGCAGCTGCGACCGGACGTGATCCACTTCCACCACTACGGCCGCTTCGGCGTGGAGGTGTTCCACCTTGCCCGGCAGGCGCTGCCGGAGGTTCGGATCATTCTGACGCTGCATGAGTATCTCGCCATCTGCAACCATTTCGGCCAGATGGTGACCCGCCCACATTTCCATCTCTGCCACG
Source organism: uncultured Rhodospirillales bacterium (assembly GCA_903891315.1). GTDB lineage: Bacteria > Pseudomonadota > Alphaproteobacteria > Acetobacterales > Acetobacteraceae > CAIQQQ01. Next base: position 421 of record CAITEF010000085.1, read on the forward strand.
CCGCCAGCGCCCACGCCTGCCAGCGCTGCTTCCCGGAGATCGACCGCGCGCAGTTCGTCCTCCGCCGGCTGTATCTGCAGCGCTTCTTCGCCGAGGTGGACCATTTCATCGCCCCCAGCCAATTCCTGCGTGGCCGCTATATCGACTGGGGCCTGGACGCGGCGCGGATCACCACGATCGAGAACCTGGTAGCGCCGGCGCGGACCGATCTGCCAAAGCGCGAGCGGCAGGACCGGTTGTTTCGCGTGGGATTCTTTGGCAATATCTCTCGGCTGAAGGGCATCGACGTGCTGCTTGAGGCAGCTCGGTTGCTCGAGGCTGCGGGGGAGACGGGGATTGTGGTGGAGATCCACGGCGAATACCGGATGCAGCCGCCCGAATTTCAGGCAGCGTTTGTGGCAAGCCTGGCGAAGGCGGAGCCGAATGTGGTGTATGCCGGGCCTTACGATGAAAGCAACGTGGATGCGCTGATGCGGCAGGTCGACGTTTTGGTGGTGCCGTCGATCTGGTGGGAGAATTCGCCGGTGGTGATCCAGGAGGCGCTGCGCAACTTGGTGGCGGTGGTGTGTTCGGACATAGGGGGGATGGCGGAGAAGGTGCGGGACGGCGTCGATGGGTGGCATTTTTCGACGGGGAATGCGCCAGCTTTGGCGAATTTGCTGAGGCGGATCTGCGATGGTCCAGAAGATGGCAGGAGGGTAGGCCTGGCCACTGCTGAGCAGGGGTCTTTGGGTCATTTGTTGGAGGCGCACTGTGGTATATATCAAAAGGCAATTGAAAGATCGCAGCTTGCGTAGGATGGATCAGCACCGGGCCAACCATCCATTGATAGGTTGGTGATGGATAGCACTGCAAGTACTAGCCCTACGCTTGAAAAATTAACTATTACTATAAACACATATATATGGGCAATTGAGAATGCATGCTTCTGCAGTAATTAACGTCCATCGCGAGGGAATTTTTCTTGTTCCCACTCTTCGAAGTCTGATCTTAGCCAAAACTCACGCTAGGTCTGCTGGACATGAAGTTGAGTTTATAATTGTATTAGACAATCCTGATGCAAAGACAGCTGAAATTGTTCAATCCTATAAAAGCGACATAGAGCAAGTTCATGAAGTAAAATTTCGCGACCTTGGCGCATCGAGGGAGTTTGGAATAAGTCATTCGACT
>CAITEF010000086.1 GCA_903891315.1 uncultured Rhodospirillales bacterium
GGGCTGTACCGCCGAGCGGTGGACTCGCCGGAGCCTCCGTAAAGACGGCGAGCTACACCGCAGTCGCGGCGGACTCCAACACGCTGTTGGCGATGAACAGCGGCAGTTCCCAGACGATTACGCTGCCCGCCGCGCCGCCTTCCGCCATTTGGTGCGTGTTCATTCAGAACATCGGCGCGGGGATGCTGACGGTCAACCGGAACGGGCTCACCATTGATGCGGCTGCTTCGAACGTCACCGTCTATACCGGGGAAGGCCTCGTGGTCTTCACCGACGGCTCCAACTACTTCACGGAGCGAGGAAAAGGCTTCGCACAGACGTTGGCTGCGGCGACACATAAGTTCCTCACCTCGTACTCGGCCGCTACAGGCCTGTTCACCCAGGCCCAGCCAGCGGATGCCGACCTCGCGATTTCCGATATCACGACAAACAACGTCTCGACCAGTGCTCATGGCTTCGCGCCGAAGGCTCCGAACGACGCCACCAAGTTCCTCGACGGTACCGGCAACTACTCCGCACCGATCATTCCGGCTGCCTTGGGTGGGGCGATCTCGAAGACGGCCAGCTATTCGGCGGTCGCCGGTGACAACGGCAAGATCCTGAGTTTCAATTCGGCGAGCCCGGTCACCCTGACTCTGCCGTCGGCGCCACCGTCCGCGACATGTAATATCGAGGTACAGAACGTCGGCGCGGGCGCTCTCACAGTCTCGCCCAACGGGCTGACCCTCGACTGCGGTTCGTCCAGCCTGACGCTCGCCCAGACGCAGGGCTTATACATCTCGACGGACGGCACAAACTACTTCACGGAGCGCGGCCTTGGCACTGTATCGCCGCTGACAACGCAGGGCGACATTCTCGCGTTCTCGACGGTGCCTGTTCGGCAGGGCGTCGGCGCGAACGGAACATGCCTGCAGGCGGACAGCACCCAAGGCACCGGCATCAAGTGGGCGCTCCAGCCTTACGACATCACGTTCGCATATCCCGGCGCGCCGCCTAACGCCACGGTCCTGCAGTTGATCTGCTTCAGCAGGCCCGTCGCGATGCAGGCCAACTTCGCCGGATCAACCGGGCATTGCGGCGGGAACCCAACCTCAACAGCTGTTTACACGGTTTACAAGAACGGCGTGCAGATCGGGACGGTCACGATCGCGACCAGCGGCGGCTTTACGTTCGCTACCACGGGCGGTTCAGCCCAGAGCTTCGTGGCTGGCGACACCCTCTCGGTGTTGACCCCGGTCGCAGACGCCACGCTTTCGAGCGTCACGATGACCTTCGCCGGAACCAGATAGGAGTATTTCACCATGTCGATTCAGTACGCAGGCGGGACCAACGTCAACGCCGTCTTCACCGGAAACGTGAAGAATGACATCCTGAGCAACGTCTACACCCAGCTGGTCACCGCGGGCTGGTCCGTTGTCACCGGCAACGTCCCCTCGACCGTCACCATGACCATCGCGACGCCCGGCGTCGTCTCGTGGACCGGCCATGGGCTCACTGCCGGGACTCAGGTCCGCTTCCAAACAACCGGTGCGCTCCCGACCGGGGTAACGGCGAACACGACGTACTACGTGATCGCGACCGGCCTGACCGCGAACTCGTTCCAGTTCTCGGCTTCATTCGGCGGAGCCGCAGTCAACACGTCCGGTACCCAGTCCGGCGTACATACAGCCGTGCCGGAAGTGCTGCTGCAAAGCGCCTCCACCCCATGGAGCGTCGCGATGCGTATCCGATTCCGCGACAACGGCACTGGCTCTGCATGCGTGACGTTTTCCATCGAGAACTCTACGAGCACGCTCGCCGGCGGCAACGGCACCGGCAATGGCCAGTACCTGCTCCCCGCGACGGGAAAGACATTCCGGATCGTCGCCAACAAGTATCAGGCATGGATCTTTCAGCCAGCAGCATCGGGCAACAGATCGTTTATCGCCTTCGGGACGCCTTACCTGCCGACTTTCCTGCAGGGCGTGATCACAGAGTGCAGTTGGCTGATCGGAAGCGCGCTCAACGATTCCAACAC
>CAITEF010000087.1 GCA_903891315.1 uncultured Rhodospirillales bacterium
CGCCGCGACGCAGCAATCCACCGCGATGCAGCCACCTCAGCGATGGATTGCTGCGCTGCGCTCGCGATGACGACGCTGCATGGGGGCAGCCCGAGCTGTTCCACCCTGTGTGGCCATTTCTCAGCGCACAAATCGGCCTCTCGCCCATTCCCTCCGACTGAATCCGCCGCCGAACACAAAACGCTCTTGCAGCGTGGCGCGTCTGGTGCATGCTTGCTCCAACGCATGGGCATGGCACCCGCCTGTCACGCAAGGAGAGCAGCGATGAAGCGACTCGTTTTGTTGGCAACCGCCGCGATGTTGGCGCTGGGCGCATCCCCGGCCTTCGCCGTCGATGACATCATCATCGGCGCGATCTACCCGCTCACCGGCAACGGTGCGCCGGTCGGGCTCGACGCCAAGGTCGCCTATGAAGTGACCGCCGACATCATCAACACCACCCACACGCCGATCCCGATGCTGATGGGCAAAGGCGGCGGGCTCGACAAGCTCGGTGGTGCCAAGATCAAGCTCGTCTTCGCCGACAGCCAGAATGATCCGCAGAAGGCACGCGCCGAGGCCGAACGCCTGATCACCCAGGAACATGCGGTGGCCATCATCGGCTCCTACACCTCGGCCACTGCGGCCACGATCAGCCAGGTCACCGAGCGCTATGAAGTGCCCTACATGTCGGCGGACAATTCCTCGCCCAGCCTCAACCAGCGCGGCCTGAAATGGTTCTTCCGCACCTCTCCGCATGACGAGATGTTCAGCCAGGCGATGTTCAAATTCTTCGCCGATCAGGGCAAGAAAACCGGCCGTTACGTGACGAAAATTGCCCTCTTCCACGAGGACAGCATCTTCGGCACCGACAGCTCGAACGTCCAGCTCAAGCTCGCTGGCGAGAACAAGATCACGGTGGCCGAAGACATCAAATACCGCGCCAACTCGCCGTCGCTCTCCGCCGAGGCGCAGAAGCTGAAAGCCTCTGGTGCCGATGCGATCCTGCCGTCGTCCTACACGTCGGACGCCATTCTGATCATGAAGGCGATGAACGAGATCGGCTACACGCCGAAGCTGGTGATGGCGCAGGCCGCCGGTTTCCAGGAATCGGGCTTCCTGGTCGGCGCTGGCCCTCTGGCCGAGGGCGTGCTGAGCCGCTCCTCCTTCGCCGGTGACGCCACCAAGTCGCGCCCGGCGATCGAGCCGGTGAACACCATGTATAAGGCGCGCAACAACAAGGATCTGAACGACAACACCTCGCGTCAGATCACCGCCCTTCTGGTGCTGGCCGATGCCGTCAACCGCTCCGGCACCGGCAAGTCCGAGGATATCCGCAAGGCGCTGATCGCCACCGATGTCCCCGGCAATCAGACCATCATGCCGTGGGAAGGCATCAAATTCGACGAGACCGGGCAGAACACCAAGGGCACCCCGGTGATCCAGCAGGTCTCGGGCGGCACGTATCACACCGTCTGGCCGTTCGATGTCGCTGCCCAGGAAGCGGTCTGGAACGTCGGCAAGTAAGCAGTGACCTTCGATCAAATCATGCAGGTCGCCTTGAGCGGCCTGCTGATGGGGCTGATCTATGCCTTGGTGGCCGCCGGTCTGAGCCTGATTTTCGGGCTGATGGACGTGGTCAATTTCGCGCATGGCGAGTTGATGATGGTTGCGATGTACGCCGCCTTCACGCTCTGGCAGGTCACCGGGCTGGACCCGATGGTGATGCTGCCGGTGGTCGCTGCCCTGTTGTTTGGCCTTGGGATGGCGATCTACCGGCTGTTCATCGCCCGAGCGCTCGCGGTGCGGTTCAACAAGGGGATGGTGCAGATCTTCGTCACCTTCGGGCTGGCCATCTTCATCCGTGGCCTCGCCCAGATGGTCTATGGCGGTGAGTTCCAGAGTGTGACCGGCACCGTGCTCGCCAACCGCTCCTGGCATCTCGGCGGGATCTATCTGCCATTGCCGCAATTGGCGGCGGGCGTTGTATGCCTGCTGGCGTTCCTGGGTCTCTATGTCGTCGGCCGCACCGAATTCGGTCGCGCCCTGGCCGCCACCCGTGAAGACCGCGAGGCGGTGGCGCTCATCGGCATCGACCGCGATCACATCTTCTCCCTCGGCTGGGGGCTGGGTGCTGCGACATTGGGCGTGGCGGGGGTGATGCTCGCCGGATTCTATTACGTCTCGCCCAATGTGGGGGCGAATTTCGCGCTGATCGCCTACGTGACGGTCGCACTCGGCGGTTTCGGCTCGCTGGTGGGGGCCTTGGTGGCGGGGTTGCTGATCGGCGAGGTTGAGGCGGTCACCGCGCAATTGCTGGAGCCGTCGCTGAAACAGGTTGGCATGTTCGCGATCTACCTCGCGGTGCTGATGTTCCGGCCACGCGGGTTGTTCGGGAAGATTTGAGGATGACCGCCCCCCATTCCCCCCGTCATTGCGAGGCGGCGTCAGCCGCCGTGGCAATCCAGGAATCCCAAGCCCGGCCTATGGCCCCTGGATTGCCACGGCGACTGCGTCGCCTCGCAATGACGAGTATTCCGTCATGAACAACGCCATCACCCAACGCCGCCGCCGCGAACTGATCACCGCTGGCATCCTGCTCGTGCTGCTGATCTTCATGCCGCTGCCCTTTGGCGACCCCTATACCCGCAACCTGATGATCCTCACCCTGCTTTACGCGGGCCTTGCGCAATCCTGGAACATCTTGGGCGGCACCTGCGGGCAGATCTCGCTCGGCCATTCGCTGTATTTCGGCGTCGGTGCCTACGTCTCGACATTGCTCTTCGTCTGGCACGGCATCCCGCCCTGGTTCGGCATGCTGGCCGCCGGAACCGTCGGCGGATTGCTCGCTTTGCTGGTCGGCTGGCCATGCTTCCGGCTCTCCGGCCACTACTACGCGATCGCCACCGTGGTGGTGCAGGAGATCGTCTATCTGTTGTTCCTGAACTGGGATTGGGTCGGTGCGGCGTCCGGTGTCTATATCCCGTTCCAGGGCCAGAGCTGGCTGAACCTGCAATTCCGCACCGCCAAGCTGCCCTATTTCTACGTCGTGCTCGGCTTCGTCGCCATCACCTGGATCGCCGCCTGGCTGATCGAGGGCTCGCGATGGGGCTTTGCCTGGCGCGCGGTGAAGGACGACGTCACCGCCGCGCGCAGCCTCGGCGTGCGCGTCTTCCCCTCCAAAATGGCTGCCGCCGCGATCTCGGGCGGGCTGACCGGGGTAGGGGGGGCGATTTTCGCGCAATTCGTCGGCTATATCGACCCGGACTCGATCCTCTCCGGCCCGCTCTCCATCCTCATCGCACTCCCCGCCGTGCTCGGCGGCGTCGGCACACTCTGGGGGCCCTTGCTCGGGGCCGCAGTGCTGATCCCGTTGCGCGAGCTCTCCTCCACCTTTCTCGGCTCGTCCGGCAGCGGGGTGGATCTGATGCTCTACGGTGCCCTGATCGTGGTGGTCGCATTGGCGCGGCCACAAGGGCTGGTGTCTCTATTCCAATGGGGGCGCAATGGCCGCCCTGCTTGACATCCGCAATGTCTCCAAGAGCTTCGGCGGCGTGGCGGCGAATGTCGATATTTCGTTCGACGTCGCGCAAGGCGAAATCCTCGGCCTGCTCGGCCCCAATGGCGCAGGCAAAACCTCGCTGTTCAATTCGATCTCCGGCGAGGTCACCCCCGATGCCGGGGAAATCCTGCTCGAAGGCCGTCGGATATCCGGTCTCGGCCCGGTTGCCTGTGCGATGGCGGGCATCGCGCGCACCTTCCAGGTGGTGCGCAGCTTCGACAGCATGAGCGTGCGCGAGAACGTCATGGTCGGTGCCTTCACCCGCCAGGGCTCAACGCGGGCGGCGATGCTGAAGGCCGACGAGACGATGGAATTCTGCGGCCTCTCGCGCCGCGCCGATGCCCCCGCGCATCTGCTCAGCCCCGCCGAGAAACGCCGCCTCGAAGTCGCCCGCGCGCTCGCCACCGGGCCGAAACTCCTCCTGCTCGACGAGATGCTCACCGGACTCACCCCCACCGAAGCGCAGGAAGGCGTCGCCCTCGTGCGCGCGGTGCAGGCGAGGGGAATCACCATCTTGATGGTCGAGCACGTGATGGAAGTCGTGCTCCCCCTGGTCTCCCGTGCCATCGTGCTCAATCTCGGCCGCGTGTTGACCTCCGGCACACCCGCCGAGATCGTCCGCCATCCCGAGGTGATCCGCGCCTATTTGGGAGACCGCTATGTTGCGGGTTGAGCATCTCTCGGCCTCCTATCGTGGTCTGCGCGCGCTCAACGATATCTCGCTGGACGTGGGCCAGGGCGAGATCGTCGCCGTCGTTGGCGCCAATGGCGCTGGAAAAACAACTCTGCTGAAATCCATCGCCGGCCTCGTCACCACTGATGGCAGTATCACCCTGGAAGGCCGCGAACTCCGCCGCCTCAAGCCACATCTTGTCGCCCGCGCCGGTGTCGGTCTGGTGCCAGAGGGCAGGCGGCTCTTCCCACGGCTTTCGGTGGAGGACAATCTCCGTCTCGGGGCCTACGCCATCGCGGGTGCTGACCGCTTCAAGCCGCTCGAACTCGTCTTCGACCTGTTCCCCCGCCTGCAAGAACGCCTCGCCCAGCGCGCGGACACACTCTCCGGCGGCGAACAGCAAATGCTCGCGATCGGCCGCGCGCTCATGTCGCAGCCGCGCCTGCTGATGCTCGACGAGCCGAGTCAGGGCATCATGCCCAAGCTGGTGGACGACATTTTCCAGGCGATCACCCGCATCCGCGCGCTCGGGACAACCATTCTGCTGGTCGAGCAGCGTTTGGTCGAAGCACTGGAAATCGCCGACCGCGCCTATGTGCTGCAAACCGGCCGCATCGTGATGACCGGCAAAGCCTCCGATATCGCGGGCGACGGCGCGGTGCGCAAAGCCTATCTCGGTCTCTAGGCGATGCACGCCTATTACGTCTCGTTCCTCTACGCGCTCGTCGCCCTGCTGGTGATCTTCGACCCGCTCGGCACCGCCGCCTTGTTCAGCGTGATGACGCCGCACGACACGATTGAGGAGCGTGCAAGCCAGGCCAAGCGCGCCTGTTTCATTGCCTTCATCGTGCTCAGCGTGTTCGGCATCGGCGGCGAGAGCCTGCTCGAAGCCCTCGGCATCGGCATTGCCGCGATGAAGGTGGCGGGCGGCATTCTGCTGTTTCTCTCCGCTGCCGACATGGTCACCGCCCGCGGCGTGCTGCGCGCCTCCCCCGACGAACGCGCGGCGGCGACGGCGACCGAGGACGACATCGCCGTCTTCCCCCTCGCCATCCCGTTGATCGCAGGCCCAGGTTCGATGACAACGATGGTGCTGCTGCATTCGCGCACCGACGGCGATCCGCTGTCGCTGCTCGCCATCGAGGCCGCACTCGTGGTGGCGATCCTGATCACGCTCACCGGCCTCCTGCTCGCCCGCCACGTCCAACGCGTGCTCGGCGTGACGGGCTCAAACGTCGTGGGCCGCGTGTTGGGCGTGCTCTTGGCAGCATTGGCGGCCCAGATCACGCTCGACGGGCTCCGCCAAAGCCTCAACCTGTCATGACCCCCCGGCGAACATTGCCTTCAGCCCGGTCTCGAAACTGATCGGCGACACACCCAGTTCGGCGGTCATCGCCGTGGTGTCAACGATCCGGTCCTCGGCGAAATTGCGCAGATCGTCCTGACCGATCAGCCGCAATCCCGGCACGAAGGCGGTGAATGGCGAGAGCGCCGGCAGGGCAAAGCGCGGGATGTTCAACAGAGACGGCATCCGCACCTGCGTCACCTGGGCAATCAATTGCAGAAAATCGGCAATGCTGAGCACCTGCCCGCCACTGATCGGCAGCACGGTGGGCGTCGGCCAGTTGCGGTCCAGTGCGGCGACGATGCAACTCACCAGATCGGTGATCGCCAGCGGCTGGATCTTCGCCTCGCCGCCCTCCGGCAATGGCAGCACCGGCAGCAACCGCATCCAGTTCGACCAGAGTTGCACCGGATCGCGCGATGGCAGGCCATAGATCATCGTCGGATGCAGGATCACGCTCGGCCGCCCAGCACCGCGCAAAATCCGCTCACCCTCCATCGCCGCCAGCCCAGCACTGTCGGGCATGGCGAGATAGCGTCGCGCATTGCCCATCAGAACCAGCAACACATCCGGCTCGGTGGCAGCCACGATGGTGCTGGTGTGGTGCGGCGAGAGGCAGCTGAGCACGCGCACCGAATCCTTCAACGCCTCGCGCATCGCGTAGCTGTCCAGCGCATCCACCGTGCGCGGCGTGCCAGGCAGCCCGGCCTTGCGCCAGGTCAGCGTGTCGCGCACCAACGGGATATAGGGCACACCCTGATAGGCCAACTCGCGGCACACCGCCTGACCAATCCGCCCGGCGGCGCCCAGCACATGCACCGGATCGGTCCGGTTGCGCGGGACGATCATGTCACTCATCTGCAGTCACGCGGCATCGGAAACCCTCGGAATTGCTCGCTGGAGTCTGTGTGGTATGATTTTACCACAAATTCCCTCTTGATCTTTCGACAGTGAGCCTTCATACCCCGCCCCCTGTTGGGCCGACATGGGTGTCGGCAAGAAGGATAGTGTTCATGACCTCCACCATGACTCGCATCACCGCGGCACTGAAGCCTGCTGATGTGAAAAAGGACTGGGTGTTGATCGATGCGGAGGGCCTGGTTCTGGGTCGTCTCGCTGCGGTCATCGCCAATCGCCTGCGCGGAAAGCACAAGGCAGTTTACACCCCGCATGTCGATTGCGGCGACAACATTGTCGTCATCAACGCGGGCAAAGTGCGCGTGACGGGCAACAAGCTCGACAATTCGGTGCTCTATTACCACACCGGCTATGCCGGCGGGATCAAGGGCCGCACCATCCGCCAGCGCCTCGAATCGGCGCATCCGGAGCGTGTGCTGGAAAAGGCGGTCGAGCGGATGATCACCCGCGGCCCGCTGCAGCGCCAACAGATGAAGCATCTCTACATCTACTCTGGCGACACCCATCCGCATGACGGTCAGCAGCCGCAAAAGCTCGACGTCGCTGCCCTGAACGCGAAGAACACGAGGGTCTGAGACCATGTCCGGTATTGCCACGACCACCACTGGCGCGCGTTCGCTCGCCGATCTGAAGACCCTCGCGGTCACCTCCGCCGCTGGCCTCGAAGCCAGCAAGCCGGTTCATGAAGTCAAGCGGGACGCGCTGGGCCGCTCCTACGCCACTGGCCGTCGCAAGAACGCGATTGCCCGTGTGTGGATCAAGCCGGGCAAGGGCGAGATCATCGTCAACGGCAAGACGGTCGGCGTGTATTTCGCCCGCCCCGTTCTGCGCATGCTGATCACCCAGCCCTTCCTGATCGCTGATCGCTACAACCAGTTCGACGTGTTCTGCACGGTCAATGGTGGCGGTCTCTCCGGTCAGGCCGGCGCACTTCGCCACGGCATCTCGCGCGCTCTGACTCACTACGAGCCGGAACTGCGTGGCGTGCTGAAAATGGCCGGCTTCCTCACCCGCGACAGCCGCGTGGTCGAGCGCAAGAAATACGGCAAGGCCAAGGCGCGCCGGAGCTTCCAGTTCTCCAAGCGCTGATCGGCACAGGTCGGTTCGATACGAAACAGGGTCTGCCGCAGGGCAGGCCCTTTTTTGTTGAGCGTGTTCAGAAAAACGTGTTCGGCTTCAGAAAGAACGCCAAAATCAGCGCCCCGTTTGGTGCCCGCGCCACATGGCGGCTCCCGGCCGGACGCCAGACGAAATTGCCCGTCGTCACCTCGCCCTCCTCATCCACCAACGAGCCTTCCAGCACATAGGTCTGCTCGATCTCCACATGCTCATGCAGCGGCAACACGGCGCCCGGTGCCCAGCGGAAGAGTGCGGTGAGCAATCCCTGCTCGTTCTGCATCAGAACCTTGATTTCCACCCCCTCGAACGGCGTTGGCTTCCAGGGCAGGGCATCGACATCGACATAGCGCGAGGCGAGATCAGGCAGGCTGGCGAGGCTGTTCATGGCTGCAGGCTCACTGGCTGAGGGACATCAATACGACCACGACCACCGCAGTCACCAAAGCGGGGATCGCCGTGCGCTTGGCAATCTCAAACACCGGCACGGCGGCATAGCCTGCCGCAATCGCGGTGGCCGCCGCAACCGGAGACATCCCACGCCCCAGCGCGCTGCCGATCCAGGCGATATTGCCCAGTGCCACCTTCGTCATCCCCAACGCCTCGGCATGCGGCAGCATCGCTTTGTTGAAAGCAATCGCCGCCGCATCGCCCGAGCCGCTGAGCACTGCGATCCCGAACGGGCCGACCATCCCGGCAATCGGTGCCACCGATTTCGCCGCCTTCAACGCCTCAATGATGTGGTCCACCACGCCCAGCGTCGTCAGCCCGGCGATGAAGACGCCTGCTGCGATGATGATCCCCATCACCCCCGCATAGGCCTCGCCCATCCCGTCAAAGAAGGCTTTGCTGGCACGGCCGGGCGAGAGCTGGGCGACGAAGCAAGTGACCACGGTGCCCACCACCATCGCCTGCAGCACGCTTACCCCTTTCGGCAGAAAACCCGACACCAGCCCGAATTGCGGCAGCCCGCCGATCAACAGCAGCAGCGGCAGCAGCGGCATCAACGCCTTAAGCGGATTGACCTTTTCATCCATATTGTCGGCGGCGGCGGAACCTGTCCAGCCTCGATCCTCTCCCAGCACGCGGGCCACGCCATAGAGCAGCACCATATAGACAATCAGCGCCGGGAGAGAGGCGTGTAGATGCGACGTGATCACGTCCATCACCGGCATCTTCGCCATATCACCGATCAACGCCGGATGCGGCGAGGCCGGGCTGAACGCCGCCCCCCAGGTGCCGCCGATCAGCGCGGCCGCCGCCATCGCCGGATGCACGCCGAGTGCGATCAAGGCCGGGATCAACACCACGCCGACGGCGGCGGTCACGGCGGCCGCACTGGAGATCGCGATGGCGACAAGAACCGTCACCAGCATCGCGGCCGGCACGATCACCACATGCAGCCTGCGCAGCGGGCGAACCAATGCGCGGATCAGATGTTTGTCGCATTCCCCCATCCTGATCACGGCGGTGAACCCGACCGCGGGGAGGATGACCGTCACCAACCCGGCCTGGACCATGCTGATGGAGAAGGCATCGAACCAGTCATTCGGCTTGCCCGAAGCCACCGCCAGCACGGCACCCGCGCAGAGCAAAGCGAGACGGACTTCCGCGCCTCGGATGATCAGAATAAAGGTGGCGATGACGACGACGGCACCGAAGATGTCGGACATTTTGTGTGCCTTTTTGTGGTCGATCTGGCATTCTTTCGACCGAAGCGAGCATATGGCGCGAGGCGATGCCGGGCAAGATGTGCCTGTCCCACGTAGTTTCCGAGCCTCGTTGCGGCCGCTTCCTGCAGGCAAATTGCGCGAATTCCGACCGAACCCTTGTTGCGGAGAATGCCCGATGCCGAACGATCCATCCGACTCCCCCTTTTACCCCTCCGCCGAGCATCTCGAACGCATCCGGGTGCGCGCCTACCATCTGTGGGAAAGCGAGGGCAGGCCTGAAGGCCAGGCCGCCGCCTATTGGGAACGCGCCGAGGCACTCGACGCCATCGCGCACAACGCCCCGGCACCGAAGGTCGAGGACCGCCCGAATGTGCACCACACATCGGAAGGCGTGCTGATCGAGGAGGCGTTCCTGCAGGAAAATCTCGGCGAGTTCCCCGCGCGTTCCAACGACCTGGGCGACGCGATGCCGACTCCGGAATCCCGCGAGATCGCAAGGGAGTTTCGCGAGGGCGAGCGGTGAGGGGGTATTTGAGGGTCGCGGACGCCGTGCCGCCAGCTACGACCTCGCCATCCTCCGGCTCACCACAAAATTCACAACCGCTCCACCCAGCATAATCGCCGTCGTCGTCAAGAATACCGCCCGCATCCCGAAATGGCCGCCGACAAACCCGCCAGCCATCGGGCCGATCACCTGTCCGGCATATTGGGCCGAAATGTTGTAGCCCAAGATCGTCCCCGCAGCACCCTGCGGCACGCTGTGGCGGATCGTCGCATTGACCGCGGGCATCAGCCCGGCCAGCGACATCCCCATCAGAAACCGCAACACGATCAACTGCCAGCCGCTCGTCACAAACGCCTGCGGGATCAGCAGCGCTCCGCAGACCGACAGACACAGAATGATCACATTCCATGCCCCGATCCGGTCGGAGAGTTTGCCGAGATGCGGCGCGGTGATGATGCTCCCCACCGCCGAGGCTGCCATCACCAATCCGGCGGTGAACACCACGCGGTCCGGCGGGACCAACTCGGTCAGATACACCGTGATGATCGGCTCGATGGACATGTTGGCGAGCATCAGCAGCATCCCGGTGAGCAGCATCGTCAGCACAGGGCGGCGATCTGGGATCATCGCCCAGGCGCCCTGCACCACTTTGCGCACGCCCTTCTCGAACGGGGCGCGGTCCTCGCGGATCAGGAAGGTGGTGGCAAGGAAGGCCGCGAAGATGGCCCCCCCCGCAAAGAAGAACGTCTCGCGCACGCCGATGAGATCCGGCAGCGTGCCGCCGATCAGCGGGCCGAGCAGGGTGCCCGCCATCACTCCGGTCGACAACGTGCCGAGCGCCCAGCCAGTGTGTGATTTCGGCGTCTGCGTCGCCACCAGCACCACCGCTCCGGAGGCGTAGCCGCCGAGCAGGCCGGTGGCGATGCGAAGGGCGAAGAGTTGCCAGATATTCTGCGCCAACCCGATGGAAGCGATGCAGATCGCCATCGAAAGACAGGCGCGCATCAGGATGATCTTGCGACCATACAGATCGGCCACCCTTCCCCAGATCGGCGCCATGATCGCAGCCCCCAGGAACGTCACGCCAAAGACCACGCCCGACCATTGCACGATGGCGGCGTGGCCGACGACGCCGAGTTGTTCGACATAAACCGGCAGGAACGGCAGCAACATCGTCATCGCCGCGATCGTGGTGAACGATCCGACGAGGCAGACATACATGTTCATCCGCCAATGCGGTGATTCGCTGCTCATCTCACCCCGCGCGCGTTTGGCTCAGCGCTGATACGGCAGAGGCAGCAGCACCGAGACCGGCAGCTTGCGCCCGCCGGGCACAATCACCCATGCCTCAGGCGCATAGTCGGCGAGCAGTTCGCGGCAGGCACCGCAAGGCGAGACCACGGCAATTTCCTGGCTCTTCTCATCGGGCTTCGGATGCCGCACCGCCACCGAGGCGACGATTTTGCCCGCGCCCTCCAGCAAGGCGCGCCCCAGCGCCACCGGCTCGGCGCAAACCTGAAGCCGACCGACGGTGGTGCCGAGATGCAGCCCAGTCCAGATCCGTCCGTGCTCGTCGCGCAAGGCGGCGGCCACGGTGTGCCAATGCGGGCGGTGATGCTTGGCGATCACCGCGCGGGCCGCTTCGATCAGAGCATCGTCATCTGCATCGAGTGTGAGACCGTATTGCGGGTCAAGTTGGTCATTCGGCAGCTTCGGCTTCCTCTTCTGACGGCTCAGCCATCATCATATTCGCCACGACGCCTGCCTGCTCGCGCACCCGCTTCTCGATGGAATCCGCCATCGCGGGGTGATCGCGCAGGAATTGCTTGGCATTCTCGCGGCCCTGGCCGATGCGTTGGCTGTCGCAGCTGAACCAGGCCCCGGACTTTTCCACAACGCCGGCCTTCACGCCAAGATCAATCAACTCACCGAGCTTGGATACACCCTCGCCATACATGATGTCGAACTCGACCTGACGGAATGGCGGGGCGAGCTTGTTCTTCACCACCTTCACCCGCGTCTGGTTGCCCACCACCTCGTCACGGTCCTTGATCTGGCCGATACGGCGGATTTCCATGCGGATCGAGGCGTAGAATTTCAGCGCATTGCCGCCGGTGGTGGTCTCGGGGTTGCCGAACATCACGCCGATCTTCAGGCGGATCTGGTTGAGGAAGATCAGCATCGTGTTCGAGCGCGACACGCTGCCGGTGATCTTGCGCAGC
>CAITEF010000088.1 GCA_903891315.1 uncultured Rhodospirillales bacterium
ACGGCCACGCCCATGCTGTAGAAATTCAACCCCGTCACGCCATGACCGCCGAATTTCTCGAACAGAAACCCGCCGACAAACGCGCCGATCACGCCGATGACGATGTCGAGGAAGAACCCCTCGCCCGATTTGTTGACGATCTTGCTGCCGATGAAGCCCGAAATCAGCCCCAGAATGATCCAACCGATAAACGACATCTCGCTCCTCCTCCCACCAACACCGCGCCAATTTCGGCCGCCCGGTGCCGCCATTGATGCACAACAATCACGTCAAGACGATGACGAGACGAAGAAACTGTGGCCGCGCAATCAGCGATCAGAGCCTCGCGATGCGCGGACCAGGCTCTGATCGCGCGGGGGCTTTCTGTCGAGTCTCTGGATTGGCAGACCGCATTGAACACGCATCACAAAACCGCAACACGACATCGCAATAAGATGTCGCTAGATCGGGCATGATGAGCGAGACACAGCTTGGCATGACCGGCGCTTCGGTGCGTCTGGAGGATGTGAGCCGACGCTGGGGCAGCACGGCGGCGTTGGATCGCGTGTCGTTCACGGTCAAAGCCGGACAGTTTTGCGTGCTGCTTGGCCCTTCTGGGTGCGGCAAAACGACGTGCCTGCGCATTGTGGCAGGGCTCGATCAGGCAACCTCCGGACGGGTCGAGATTGGCGGGCGCGATGTGACATCGCTGCCGCCTGCCGCGCGCGGTGTGGCGATGGTCTTTCAATCCTATGCGTTGTTCCCGCATCTGTCGGTGGAAGAGAATATCCGCTTCGGCCTGAAGGCACGCTCGGTGCCGGTGGCGGAACAGGCGCGTCGGCTTGAGAAAGCCGTCGAGATCCTTGGCATCTCCGCCCTTCTTGCCCGCCGCCCCGGCCAGCTTTCCGGCGGTCAGCAACAACGCGTGGCACTCGGGCGCGCGATTGTGGCCGAGGCTCCGGTTTGTCTGATGGACGAGCCGCTCTCCAATCTCGACGCCCAGCTGCGTGCCGAGATGCGGCGCGAGATCCTCGCCCTGCAGCGGCGGCTCGGCATCACCATGCTCTATGTCACGCATGATCAGACCGAGGCGATGGCGATGGCCGATCAGGTCATTCTGCTGCGCGGCGGACGGATCGAGCAGGACGCGCCACCCGCCGATCTCTATGCCAGCCCGGCCACGCGCTTCGCCGCCAGCTTTATCGGCACGCCACCGATGAATTTGATGCGTCTGCCCGGTGAGTCCGCCGAAATCGGCCTGCGCCCGGAAGCCTTGCATCTGGCCGAAAGCGGGATCGCCGCCCGCGTGATCCATGCCGAATATCTTGGTGCCGACACGGTGCTGTCCTGCGATGTCGACGGGCAGACCGTGTTGGCGCGTCTTCCGGGGCGGGTGCAGTTGGCCCAAGGCACTGCCATCCATCTCGGTTTCAACCCCGGTGACCTGCACCGGTTCGACCCTTCCACCGGCCTCAAATCAACCTGAACCAGAGCGAGGAAATCCTATGCAGATGACCCGTCGTGTGCTGCTCGCCAGCACCGCCACCGGCGCCGCCACGTTGGCAATGCCGACCATCTCCCGCGCCGCCGACCAGACGAGCGTTGAGTTCTACTTCCCCGTCGCCATCGGCGGTCCGGTGACGAAGATCATGGACGGCATCGTCGCTGATTTCACCAAAGAGAACCCGGATATCGCGCTCAAGGCGGTCTATGCCGGCAGCTACAACGACACGCTGACCAAGGCCGTCACCGCCACCAAATCCGGCCAGGGGCCGCAGCTCGCCGTGCTGCTCTCAACCGACGCCTATTCGCTGGTCGATGACGATCTGGTGCTGCCGTTCGACAACACCGCCGAGGACAAGGCGTGGCTCGGCGGCTTCTTCCCGGCGTTCATGGCGAACGGTCAGATCAATGACCGCGTCTGGGGCGTGCCGTTCCAGCGCTCGACCATCGTGCTCTATTACAACAAGGACGCCTTCAAGGAGGCCGGTCTCGACCCCGAGAAGGCCCCGGCCACCTGGGAAGAGCATGCGGCGTTCGCCGAGAAGCTGACCAAGCGCGAGGGCGATCGCGTCACGCGTTGGGGTATTCAGATTCCGGGCAGCGGCTTCTCCTATTGGCTGCTCCAGGCGATGGTGGCCGAAGCGGGCGGCACGATGATGTCCGACAACGGCACCAAGGTGCATTTCACCGACCCCGCGATGGTCTCCGCCCTGCAATATTGGGTTGATCTCAGCGCCAAGCACCACGCCCATCCGCCGGGCATCGTCGATTGGGGCACCACCCCGCGCGACTTCCTGGAAGGCCGTGCCGCTATGATCTGGCACACCACCGGGAACCTGACGAATATCAAGACCAACGCGAAATTCCCGTTCGGTGTGGCGATGCTGCCCGCCAACAAGCGTCGCGGCAGCCCGACCGGTGGCGGCAATTTCTACATGTTCAAATCGGCCAGCCCCGCCCAGCGCACGGCCAGCCTGCGTTTCCTGAAATGGGTCACCTCGCCTGAGCGCGCCGCCGCCTGGGGTGTGGCCACCGGCTATGTCGCCACCCGTCCAGATGCGTGGGCGACGCAGACGATGAAAGACTATGTGGCAGGCTTCCCGGCCGCCGCCGTGGCGCGCGATCAGCTCGCCTTCGCGGTGCCGGAATTCTCGACGCATGACAATCAGCGCGTGACGCAAGCGCTGGATGATCAGCTCGACGCCGCCATGCTCGGCAAGAAGACGCCGGAGGCTGCCCTGGCCGAGGCGCAGGCGGCGGCCGAGCGGATCCTGAAGCCGTTCCGTCGCGGCTGATGCAACGGCAGACCGCCGCTGCCACTGCGCTGATCCTGCCAGCATTTCTGATGCTGCTGGCGTTCACGCATTGGCCGGCGGTCGCCACCTTGATCGACAGCCTCTACTCCACCCCACGCGGCAGCCGACCGGCTGTCTTCGTGGGGGCAGAGAACTACAGCGATCTGCTGGACGATCCGGTGCTGTTCAAAGCACTGGCCAATAATTTCTGGTACGCGTTGGTGACGATCCCCGCCTCGGTGGCCCTCTCGCTGCTGATGGCGATCTCGGTGAACGCGCAACTGCCGGGCCGCGCTTTGGTGCGCATGGCGTATTTCACGCCGACGATCCTGCCGATGATCGCAGTTGCCAATATCTGGCTGTTCTTCTTCACCCCGGATTACGGGTTGTTCGACCAGTTCGTCGGCCTGTTCGGCCTCGGTCGACACAATTGGCTGAACGATTCCGACACTGCGCTGCCCGCCATGATGGTGGTCGCGGTCTGGAAGGAATCCGGATTTTTCATGATCTTCTACCTCGCCGCCCTGCAATCGATGCCGCCCGATCTGGCCGAGGTCGGCAGGCTGGAGGGTGCCTCGCGCTGGATGTTCTTCCGCAGGGTGACCTGGCCTCTGCTGATGCCGACGACGTTGTTCGTGGTGGTCAACGCGGTGATCAACGCCTTCCGCACCATCGACCACGTGGTGGTGATGACGCGCGGCGGGCCGGACAATGCGACAGCGCTGCTGCTCTACCACATCTATGATGTCGGCTTCCGTTTCTGGGACACCGCCCAGGCCGCGACGATGACGGTGCTGCTGGTGGCGATCCTGGCCGCCTTGGCCTTCGTGCAATTCGTCGTCCTCGGCCGGAAGGCGCATTACCGGTGAGCACGCGCAGGCTGGAAATCCTCGCCACCTGGATGCTGGCGCTGCTCTGGGTGCTGCCGCTGCTCTACGCGTTCTGGGCGGCGTTCCACCCAACCGCCTACGCGACGCATATCTCGCTCACCGCCCCGCTGACGCTGGAGAACATCCGCAAGGCGTGGGACGCCGCCCCATTCGCGCGGTATTTCCTCAACACCATGCTGCTGGTCACGATCATCCTCGCCGCCCAGTTCATCCTCTGCACCCCCGCCGCCTTCGCCTTCGCGCGGCTGGAATTTCGCGGACGGGAGACGTTGTTCGCCATCCTGCTGTTGCAGTTGATGGTCGCCCCGGACGTGCTGCTGGTGGAGAATTACAGCACGATGGCCCGACTCGGCGTGGTGGACACCATTTTCGCCATCGCCCTGCCCTATCTCGGCTCAGCCTTCGGGATCTTCCTGCTGCGGCAGAACTTCCGCCAAGTGCCGCAGGAACTCGACGACGCAGCCCGTCTGGAAGGCAGCTCGCTATTGGGGCGTCTGTGGCGCGTGTATGTCCCGCTCGCCCGCCCGACCTATCTCGCCTATGGGCTGGTGGCGGTGAGCTATCATTGGAACAATTTCCTCTGGCCCTTGGTGATCACCAATTCGGTGACGACGCGACCATTGACGGTGGGGCTGTCGGTGTTCGCATCGACCGATCAGGGGATCGATTGGTCGATCATCACGGCGGCGACGCTGATGACATCGGCCCCACTTTTGCTCGCGTTTCTGCTGTTTCAGCGGCAATTCGTGGCGAGTTTCATGCGTGCGGGGATTCGCTGAAATCCCACCAACACGTCATTGCAAGCGCAGCGCAGCAATCCGTCGCGATGC
>CAITEF010000089.1 GCA_903891315.1 uncultured Rhodospirillales bacterium
CGTTGCTGCGCTCAATGGCGGCGTGCAGTGTTTCGGCGGAATTCCAGTGCGAAAGCAGGTCGCCCAGCCGCTGCGGCTCCGCGATGCTCGGCACCGAGAGTCGCTCACATTGCTCGGCAGCCTCGCGTGCAATGGCGGTCAGACGATCCAGATTGAGTCGCTGTGTGTTGGTCCGCTCGGTGATCACCGGCCGCAGATTCGTCACCCCGAGTTCGGTCGCTTTCTCCACCACCAGATGCGTGGTGTCGCGCTTCAGTGGGGCGAAGATCAGCGTGAGCGGCGGCTCAGCAATCTGCTTGCGAGTCTGCCGCTCGGGGATGACGAGGCAGCGGTCGCGCTTGATCGACTCGATTTTCGCCCGCCATTCGCCGTCCTTGCCGTTGAACAGGCTCACTGAATCGCCGACCGTTTGGCGCATCACATTGCCCAGATAATGCGCCTGCTCCGGGGCGAGCGTGACACTCTCACCCTGCGCGAGTGTGTCTGAGACGAAAAGGCGGATTGACCCGGTCATGTGGCTGCGCGAAGTCCCTCAGATGCAGTCATACACCGATATCGTGGCCCATGGTTGGGTGGCAAATCTCCCGCCGTCCTGGCGGCCCTACGCGCTGCTGGCCCGGTTCGACCGGCCGATCGGCGCGTGGCTGCTGTTCCTGCCCGGATTGTGGTCGATCCTGCTGGCGCGCGCTCCATGGGGCGAGACGGCGTGGCTGATCGCATTGTTTTTCGTCGGCTCATTTCTGATGCGCGGCGCGGGCTGCGTGGTCAACGACATGTGGGACCGCGATCTCGACCGTCAGGTGACCCGCACCGCAGGCCGTCCGCTCGCCTCGGGCGCGCTCAGGATGCGGCATGCGGTGATGTTCCTCGGCGCGTTATTGCTGATGTCGCTGCTGATCTTGCTCCAACTGAAGCCTTTCTCGCAGATGCTGGGCGCGGGCTCGCTGGCCTTGGTGGCGCTCTATCCACTCGCCAAACGGGTGACATGGTGGCCGCAGGCGATGTTGGGGATCACCTTCGGCTGGGGCGCGCCGATGGGGTATGCGGCAGCATCCGGGCATATGGATGCGGCAGGTCTGGTGCTCTATGCGGCCACGTTCTTCTGGATCCTCGGCTACGACACAATCTATGCGCATCAGGACCGCGAGGATGACGCGCTGGTGGGGATCAAGTCGACGGCGCGGCTGTTCGGCAAGCAGTCTGGGCCGTTTCTGGTCGTTTGCTACACGCTGACGGCCGGATTGATGGCGTGCTCAGGCTGGTTGGCCGAACTATCCGGTTGGGCGTTGTTGGCCTTCGTGCCGTCGCTGTGGATGTTGGCGCGACAGATCCGGGCGCTGGATATCGACGATCCGGCATTGTGCCTGCGCCTGTTCAAGGCCAATCGCGAATTCGGCCTGGTGATCGGTCTGGCGATCATTCTGGGCCGATTGTGAGCGGCCAGGATTTTATCCGCGCCAGCACAATCGTCAGCCATCACGTGATGGTCCCCGAGATCCGCCTGCATCTCGCCACCGAGATCACCCCGATCTGGCAGGCCACCGAGGCATGGCTGCATGAGACCGGCACCGAGCCGCCCTTCTGGGCCTTCGCCTGGCCGGGCAGTGTGGCGATGGCGCGGCGCGTGCTGGATGATCGGTCCTTGGTGGCCGGAAAGCGTGTGCTCGATTTTGCCGCCGGTGGCGGGTTGGCGGCAATTGCCTGCGCGATGGCGGGGGCCGCGTCGGTGGAGGGGGCGGAGATCGATCCGCTCGCCTGTGACGCGATGGCGCTCAATGCGGCATTGAACAGCGTCGAGATCGGCATTCTCGGCGATGTGGTGGGACAGCGATGTCGCTGGGACCTGATCCTGTGCGGCGACGTTTGCTACGAAGCCCCGATGACGGCGCATATCCTGCCCTGGCTGAAGACCATGGCTGCCTCAGCGGAAGTCTGGATCGCCGACCCCGGCCGCGCCTATCTGCCGCGCGAGGGCATGACGGCGATGGCGCGGGTGTCGGTGCCGACCACGATGGAACTGGAAGATCGCGCCGAGCGTGTGGTCACGCTGTGGCGGTTGGAGGCGTTGCTCTAGAACCGGGGGGTTCGGATTGCCTCGCCACCTGCCGCGCGGAACAGGCCGGACACCGACCCCACGCTCTATTTCTGCAACGCCGCCCAAATCTTCTGCGCCGTCGCGGGCATGTCCAGATGGGTCACCCCTGCCGGACGCAACGCATCCAGAATCGCATTCATCGCCGCCGGCAGCGAGCCCACCGTGCCCGCCTCGCCAACCCCCTTCACCCCCATCCGGTTGGTCGGCGACGGCACCGGCATCATGCGGATTGAGACATTCTTCACCAGATCCACACGCGGCATCGTGTAATCCATGAACGAGCCGTTGAGCATCTGGCCGTCCGAATCATAGCTGCAAATTTCGCCGAACACCTGGCCGAGACCCTGCAACAACCCGCCCCAGATCTGGCCCTCCACCAGAGTCAGATTGAACACCGTGCCGCAATCATCGATGGAGGTGTAGCGCACCAACTCGGTGTTCCCGGTCGCCGGATCGATCTCCACCTCCGCCACATGCGCGCCGGAGGGGAAGCATTTCGGTGCGGGCAGTTCGGCGGTGCTGTCGAGCTTGCCGGGGAAGCGGCGGGCGAGCTCCACCAGACCGATCACCCGATCCGTGCCCGCAATGCGGAATTCGCCGCCTTCATAAACGATGTCGGCCGGTGCCGCCTCCAGTGCCTCCGAGGCCAGCGCCAAGCCCTTCTCCAACACCATCTCAGCGGCGGTGATGCTGACCGAGCCCATCGACATCAAGCTGCGCGAGCCGAACGCCCCCGCGCCCTTCAATGCCGGGGAGGTGGCATTGCCCGCCCGCAGCGTCACCCGCATCGGATCAATCTGCAGCTTCGCCGCCACGATCTCGGGAAACACCGTCTCATGCCCTTGCCCGGAGGCGACGGCGACTTCATGGATCAGGATCGCACCGTCGTCTTCAAAGGTGATCGCCACCTCATCGCTTGGTGCCACACCACCCGCGGGCTCGATGAACAGCGCACAGCCAATGCCGCGCAGCATCCCGCGTGACGCCGCCTCGGCGCGACGGGCCTCGAAACCGGCCCAATCCGCATCCGCCTCGGCGGCGGCCAACAGCCCGGCCAGATCGGCGCTGTCATAGCTGAGTGGGAAGATCGACGTGCTGATCTTGTAGGGAAACGCCTCGCTCGGGATCAGGTTGCGCCGACGCAATTCGAGCCGATCAATCCCGGTCTGCCGTGCCGCCGCATCCACCAGACGCTCGACAATATAGGCCATGTCAGGTCGCCCCGCGCCACGATAGGCGGTGATCGGCACGGTGTTGCACACCGCCATCTTGGTGCGACCATAAATTGCGCCAACCCGGTAGGCCCCACACGCCATCTGCGACGCGTTCATCGTGTTGGTCACGGCACCTGCGGCAGACGGGTAGGCACCAATATCGGCGGCCCAACTGTGCCTGATAGCAAGGAACTTGCCCTCAGAGTCGAGCGCCATCTCGGCCACCATCTGCACGGCGCGACCGTGATAGTCGCTCAGGAACGTCTCCGACCGACTCGCCACCCATTTGACCGGCGTGCCGAGCATGCGGGCCGCCACCGCAATCGCCGCATATTCCGGATACGCCCCACCGCGAATGCCGAACGCCCCGCCGACATCCTGCGCATGGGCCCGGATCTTCGCCGATGGATGGCTGATCAACCCGGCGAGGCTATCGCGCAGCCCGCTCATGCCCTGGCTTGACGACCAGAAATCCAGCTCGTCGCCCGTCCAAACCGCCAGTGCCGCCTTCGGCTCCATCGGATTGCCGACCACGCGTCCGCTTTCATGCTCGATGCGCACCACGTGTGCGGCCTGGGCAAACGCGGCGTTGGTGGCCGCTTCGTCGCCGAAATCGAAATCGAAGCTGACATTGCCTGGAATGCTGTCATGCAACTGCGGTGCGTCGGGCGCGAGCGCCGCTGCGGGATCGACGACGACCGGAAGCTCCTCATAATCAACGACGATCAACTCCGCCGCATCCGCCGCCTGATGCGCGGTCTCAGCCACCACAATGGCCACGCATTCCCCGACAAACCGCACGCGATCTTGCGCAAGTGCCGGATAATCCGGGGCCTTGATCACCTCGCCGCGGCCCTTGAAGGGAACATGGGCATGTCCGCGCGTGGCGTTTGCGGCCACCATGTCAGCAGCGATGAGCACGGCGGCCACGCCGGGTGCGGCTTTGGCGGTGGTGATGTCGATGGCCAGTATCTTCGCATGCGCCCGGTCGGCGCGCAGAAAGACGGCGTGGAGTTGGCCCGGCTGGTTCCAATCCGAGGTGTAGCGCCCAGCGCCCGTGACCAAGCGCGCGTCTTCGCGACGACCGTTGAAAATGGCGTTCATGTGCTGGAGATCCCCGTCTGAGTCCGCTGACCGCAACATGGCGGCTTGCAGGCGGAACGCCAAGGGAGAGATCAGGCGATTTCAAAACTGGCGCGCCCTGGTGGATTCGAACCACCGACCCACAGCTTAGAAGGCTGTTGCTCTATCCAACTGAGCTAAGGGCGCAAAAACGCGAAAACTGGATCAGTGCGTCCAGTTTTCCGAGCGGCCAAAGCGGAAATTGTCCGCATAGGCCTTGGGGCGAACGCGGCGCACATGCGGAATTTCCACATCGAACGCGATGGCCTCGCGCGTGGCATACGCCACCGCCTCGTCCTGGGTTGCGAAATGCATGCGCAGCTGGGCCTGGGTGTCGCCGCTGCCGATCCATCCCATCAGCGGGTCGGCCCTGCGCTTCTCAGAGGGGGCGAATTCCAAAATCCAGTCGCGACCGGCGGGGCCGGACTGCATGGCGTTCTTGGGCTTAAGGTAGATGCGTGCGCGAGAAGACATCGAAGCCACCTATGAAAGACGTGGTCGGGGCGAGAGGATTCGAACCTCCGGCCCTCTGGTCCCAAACCAGATGCGCTACCAGGCTGCGCCACACCCCGACTGCGGGGGAACCTAGTTTTCATATCGCGCCGATGCAAGCACTACCGGGACCTTACGGCGCATTGCCGAAAATACGCTGACGCACGACGTCGCCGACATGGATGTCAAGCTTCTCCGCGCTACCCGCCGCAATCTCCAGTGTGCCGCGCACCGGGCCGTCGCTGCTGATCACCGCCAAGCTCTGCGGCACCGCGTTCTCGGCGATGTGGTGAATCTTGCCGTCCGGGTCGATGAACAGCATGTCGAGCGAGGAGATCGTGTTGCGCATCCACATGTCGCTGTTGCGCACGCCACCCCAGTCGAACAGCATCCCGGTGCCCGCGGGCACTTCCTTTCGGAACATCAGGCCGATGGTCTGCTGCTCGCTGGTGGCGGCGATCTCGACATTGAATTCGTGAACCTTGCCGTCACGCGTGGTGATGGTGAGCTTCTCGGTGGGCAGGGTCGGCTGTGGGCCGGTGGGGTTATCGAGATCGGCCGCCCGCACGGGGGAAGACAGCGCAAACAGAGCAATGGCGAGAAGCAGCGAGCGGCGGAGTGTCATGCGAAAACCTCGTCTCGGAACAGATCGGCCAGCGCCGCGATCTCGCTGCGCACCGGCCCTTCGCGCGCAGCGTCGCGCATTGTGGTGAACCAGTGCGGTGGCGGGTTGCGGCCAGCGGCGCGGTTGTAGACCAATCCGCGCAACACTGTCTCGGCCTCTCGCGGCAGGGTGTCGGGAATTGGGTAATCATTCAATGTGGCCCAGATTCCCGCCCAGCACCGCGCCACCGTATACGGATTGTAGCCGCCACCACCGACCACGAGCAGACGCGGCGCGAGGTGTCGCACCGCGCGCGCCGCCTCGAAATAGGCGTTGTTGGACAGGCTGAGCTTGGCGAGCGGGTCCTCCTCCAGACCGTCGGCACCGGTTTGCAGCAGAATCGCGTCGGGGCGGAAGGCGCGGATCATCGGCAGGATGGTGTCGTGCAGCAGATAGCGCATCTCGCTGTCGTTGAACCCGACCGGGACGGGGAGGTTGCGCGCGGCTCCTCCGGCGCGGTCGGTGGCGAGCCCGGTGAACGGCCAGCGTCCGGCCTCGTGAATGGAGATGGTGAGCACCCGATCATCCTCGGCAAACGCATCCTGCACGCCGTCGCCGTGATGGGCGTCCAGATCGAGATAGACGATGCGCGACAGACCAAGATCGAGCCAGGTGAGCATCGCCAGCGCCGGATCGTTGAGGTAGCAGAACCCGCTCGCCCGGTCCCTTCGGCCATGATGGGTGCCGCCGCCGGGGCAATGCACTATCCCGCCCTTGGCGAGCAGACGGGCGGCCAGCATCGTCCCGCCCGCCGAGGTGGCGGGGCGGCTGAACACCTCGCGATAGACCGGATTGCCGTCCGCCCCGATGCGGAACCGCTCACGCACCTCGGGTGAGACCGTCTGCGCGCGTTCGGCTTCCTGCAGGGCCGCCAGATAGTCGCGATCATGGAAGCGGGCGAGCTGGTCGATGCTCGCCATCGGGGCCTCCACCGCGACGGCCGGGTCGAGCCAGCCCATCGCGCGGATCATGTCGGTGCAGCTGGAGACGCGCGAGATGGCGAGCGGGTGTTTCGGGCCATAGGTGGAGCCGCGATAGATCTCGCTCCACACATAAACCGGCCGAATGCGCGGATCAGGCAGCGACATGATCACGCGCGGGCCAGATAGCCCCCATCGACGGCCAATGCCGCACCGGTAACGAAATCCGAGGCCGACGAGGCGAGGAAGACCGCCGTGCCTGCAAGGTCCTTCGGCACACCCCAGCGGGCGGCGGGCACGCGGGCGAGAATGGCGTCGTGCAGTCCGGGCACCTGGGCGCGGGCATTGAGGGTCAGCTCCGAATCAATCCAGCCGGGCAGGATCGTGTTGACCTGGATGTTGTCGCCAGCCCAGGCCACAGCAAGGGCCTTGGACATGTTCATGATCGCCGCCTTCGAGGTTGCATAGGGGGTGGCATAGGCGTTGGCGGTCACCGACATCACCGAGCCGATATTGATGATCTTGCCCTGTCCGGCCGCCTTGAAATGCTTGTAGGCCGCTTGGCTGGCATAGAATGCAGCGTCGATATTGACCGCCATCACCTGCCGCCACTCGGCCTCGGTGAAATCCTGCGGCGATTTGCGGATCGACATGCCCGCGTTGTTGATCAGGATGTCCAGACGGCCCAGTTCGCGCGCGCACTCATCGACCATCGTGTGGCAGGTGGTCTGATCGGCCAGATCGGTCTCGATGAAGATGGTGCCCTCGCCGAGTGCCGCCAGCGCTTCAGCGGCCTTGGCACGATTGCGGGCGGCGATCGCGATTCGGGCTCCAGCCTCGCGCAGGCCAAGGGCCATGCCGAGACCGAGTCCGCCATTGCCGCCGGTCACCAATGCAACCTTGCCCGTCAGATCGAACATGTGCGAACGCTCCTCAATTTATTTGTCTTGGCAGGGTTGGCCCGCCGCCCAGGGTGCATAATGTGGCCAACGCCGAATCGTGGCGAGAAGGATTTGCCAGTGACGCCAGATCAGACCGACAGATTCCTCTCCGCCTTGCTCGAAGCACTCCCGCAAGGCGTCGTCCTGCGCGATGCGCAAGGCGCGGAAATCCGTCGCAATCTGGCAGCCACCAGGCTTGCTGCGTCAGAGACGCTCCAGGCGGATCGTGTGCCGGTGAACGGCCTGGGCGAGATCGAGATTCAAACCGACCTGAGCGAGCAGCAGGCGCGCGCGCGTGACGTGGCCGAGGCGCAGGCGGTGGCCGACCGGGCCGGACGCGCGCGCGCCGACTTCCTCGCGGTGATGAGCCATGAGATACGCACGCCATTGAACGGCATTCTCGGCGTTGCCTCGCTGCTGCAGGAATTGCCGCTGGGCACAAGAATTGGTCCCGATGAGCGTGATTATCTGGCGATGATCGCCAATTCCGGTCAGGCGCTGTTGCAGCTTGTGAATGATATTCTCGATTTCTCCCGCCTTGATGCCGGGCGGATGGAGTTGGAACGCGTGGCCTTCGATCTGCGTGGTCTGGTGCGCAATGTCGTCGAATTGCTGCGGCCGCAAGCACAGAAGAAGGGGCTCGATCTGTCGGTCGATTTCGCCGACGACCTGCCTTTGCGGGCAGCGGGCGACCCGGCGCGGCTGCGGCAGGTGCTGCTCAATCTGGCGGGCAATGCGCTAAAATTCACCAATACCGGCGCGGTGCGTGTCGAGGTGCGGATGACCGAGGATGACGGCGCGCTGGTGCGCATCGAATTCGCGGTGCACGACACCGGGATCGGCATGTCGGAGGAGACGCAATCGCGGCTGTTCGATGCCTTCTCGCAGGCCGATTCTTCGACCGCGCGGCGCTTCGGCGGCAGCGGGCTGGGGCTGGCGATTTCGCGGGAACTGGTTCGGATGATGGGCGGCGACATCACCGTCGAAAGCCAGGAGGGGCGCGGCAGCGTGTTCCGCTTCAGCGCCGTGCTCTCCGCCCGCCGGGCCTCGGATCGGATCCAGCCGGGTGGCGAAGCGCCGCCGCCTGCGCCGGTGGTGGAGGAGCCCAAGCCCGACCTTGGCACGCTGCGCATCCTGATCGCCGACGACAACCCCACCAACCGCGTCGTCGCAGCCAGGCTGCTCGAACGCCAAGGCCACAGCGTGCTCGCGGTCAGTGACGGGCACGAGGCGGTGGCGGCAGTGCAGAGCGAGGCGTTCGATCTGGTGCTGATGGACATGATGATGCCGGAACTCGATGGGATCGAGGCCACGCGACAAATCCGCGCGCTCGCCGATCCGGTCAGTGGCATTCCGGTGGTGGGGCTGACCGCGAACAGCCAGCCGGAGGATATCGCCGCATGCCGGGCGGCGGGCATGAATTCGGTGGCGAGCAAACCGATCTCCGGCGCAAAACTGATCGAGGCCATCAGTGCGGCGCTGGTGGCCAATGCGGCGGCAATCGCGGCGGGTCAGGCCGTCGGCCATCTCGTGGGCGAAATGCCGTTGGCGCAGGAGAACCGCCGTTTCGATCCGGCGGTGCTGGACCGCCTGCTGCTGTCAAACCGCAACGAAGGGCATGACGATGCCGAACTGGCGCAGTCGATTGACAATTTTGTCGCCCAGGCCGGTGAACTCGGGGTGCGTCTGCGCGGCGGCGGTGGTGCCGGATATGCCGATGCCGCGCGCGCCGGGGAATTGGCCCTGCAGGCACGCAATTTCGGCCTTCTGCGCCCGGCGCGCATGGCTTTGGAACTGAATGCGGATTCACACGCCGATCAATTCGCCGATTTCGCGTCGGCGCTGATGCTGGGCCTGGACGATTTGCGCAATTGGCGGCGCGTGGCGCTCAGGGCGTATTGAGGTAGGGCGGGTCCAGAACCCACCCCACAACACAAGATACGAGAGCAACGCCCGATCACATTGAACCGAAGAGGTTCAATGTGATCGAGGCTAAGTTGCTCTAGAATCACATGTTTCTAGAGCACGACCGTCCGGCCGATCGATTCCGATCGGTCGGACCGTGCTCTAAGCGGCTTCCTTCAGGCCAGGCGCGAGATGCACCTCGGCCTCGGTCTTGCTGCGTACTTCCTCCACCGTAACCCCCGGTGCGAGTTCGAGCAGCAACACGCCGTCATGGGCGATCTTGAAGACGCCGAGTTCGGTGATCACCGTGTCCACCACGCCTTGGCCGGTCAGCGGCAGGGTGCAAGCCTTGAGCAACTTGGGTTTGCCACCGGCGGTGTGCTCCATCAGCACGATCACCCGCTTCACACCGGCGACGAGGTCCATCGCGCCGCCCATGCCCTTGACCATCTTGCCAGGGATCATCCAGTTGGCGAGGTCACCATTCTCCGCCACCTGGAGCGCACCCAGGATCGAGAGATTGATATGGCCGCCGCGCACCATGGCAAAGCTGCTGGCGCTATCAAAGAAGCTGGTGGTCGGCAGTGCGCTCACCGTCTGCTTGCCAGCATTGATCAGATCGGCGTCTTCCTCGCCCTCGAAAGGGAAGGGGCCGATGCCGAGCATTCCGTTCTCGCTCTGCAACTGTACCTGAATGCCGTCGGGGACGTAATTGGCCACCAGCGTCGGGATGCCGATGCCGAGATTGACGTAGAAGCCGTCTTCCAGTTCACGGGCGGCGCGGGCCGCCATTTCGTCGCGAGTCCAGGGCATGTCTGTCTCCTCCCTTACGCCGCACGTGGGGTGGTGGTGCGTTGCTCGATGCGCTTTTGCAGGTTCGGCACGTGCACGATGCGATTGACGAAAATACCGGGCGTGATGATGTGATCGGGGTCGATTTCGCCGGGCTGCACCAGATGCTCCACCTGCACGATGGTCACCTTGGCCGCCGTGGCCATCATCGGATTGAAGTTCCGCGCGGTCTTGCGATAGACCAAATTGCCCTCGGTGTCGGCCTTCCAGGCGTGGATGATCGCCACATCGCCGAAGATGCCGCGTTCCATCACGTATTTATGGCCGTCGAACTCACGGACTTCCTTGCCCTCGGCGATCTGGGTGCCCACGCCGGTCTTGGTGAAGAATGCCGGAATGCCAGCCCCACCTGCGCGGA
>CAITEF010000090.1 GCA_903891315.1 uncultured Rhodospirillales bacterium
AGCGCAATGCCGACCCCAAGCCATATGTTTGGCGAGCCGCAGGTGCGGAGATCCTCGCCAAGATCAAACGAGCTCGTGCCGCACTCAACAACGCCAGCGCTGCGTGAGTTTTGCGGTGGCAATTGAGAGTCAGGACACTAGTGCCACGTGCAGACTCCAGCCGTGCAGGCGGGCCAACGTGTCTGACACCACCTCGTTGGTGTTGGGCGGGCGCACAACGACATGGTCGGCGGCGATGAGGGCGGTGGCATCGGCCGTCCCTTCAGGCATGGCGGCGGTGGCCAGCGCATGGGTCCGACGGCAGGCGATGGCATATTCCTCGTCGAACAGCCGCCGCAGCACCAGGGTTCCGGCCTTGGGATGCAGGTTGCCGACGGCAAAATCGGCCTGATCGGTTTCCAGCGTCTCCAGATAGCGCGCCAAAGGCAGCTGCATCACGCGCACATCGACGTTGGGGGCGAGACGCCGTAGGCGGGGCATGATGCGGGGCAGGAAGACCATCTCGCCGGCGTCGGTCATCAGGACGCGAAAGCTGCGCCTTGCGGTGGCGGGGTCGAACGGGGCGGCGCGCTCCAGCCCATGGCGGATCAGGCGCAGCCCCTCGGTGAGGGAGTCACCGGCGGCGAGCGAGAACGCGGTGGGTTCCATGCCGCGCCGCGTGCGGACAAAAAGATCGTCATCGGTCAGCGCCCGCAGCCGGCGCAGCGCGTTGGAGACGGCCGGCTGCGTGAGGTTGAGCGCGGTGGCCGCCCCCGAGACGCTGCGATGGCGCATCAGCGCGTCGAACACCCGAACGAGGTTGAGATCGAAGGACGTCATATTCACCTCAGTGATGGAGTGTATGCGGGATATAAACTTCTGCGCCAGACACCTGAGCCGTCATCATGCGCCACGGCAGAACGGAACCAATCCGCGCCGCGCGGCGATACGCCGTGGCTCATGGGAGACGGACATGGCAGCATTCGTGCGCAATCTTTGGTATGCGGCAGGCTGGGCCACTGACATCGCCTCCGACCTGATCGGTATCCGCATCCTTGACGAGCCGGTGCTGTTGTATCGCATCCCATCGGGGGAGGCGGTGGCGATCGGCGGCACCTGCCCGCACCGTTTCGCACCACTGCATTTGGGACGGATGTGCGAGGACGGCAGCGTTGAGTGCCCATATCACGGCCTCCGCTTCGACCGCACCGGCGCCTGCGTTCTCAACCCGCACGAAAATGGCCGGATTCCGGGGGCGGCGCGCGTGGCGTCGTATCCGCTGGTCGAACGCCACGGTGTGCTGTGGATATGGATGGGTGACGCAGCGAAGGCTGATCCTGCGGCAATCCCGTTGTTTGATCAGGTCACCGATCCGGCCAAACGGACGGTCAAAGGGCAGACCCACCTCGCGGCCAATTACGAGATCGTGGCCGACAATCTGCTCGACCTCAGCCACACCCAGTTCCTGCACGCCAATTTTCTCAAAGCGGATCATATCCTGACGGCGAAGCACGAGGTCTCCCAGGAGGGGCGGACGCTGTTCAGCCGCCGTTGGATTCCAGACATCGTGGCTCCGCCGTCCTTCGCCCGGCAACTCGCAAACCCCACCGCCCGTGTCGATCATTGGATTCGCGCGCGCTGGGATGCTCCGGGCCTGCACCGGCTCGATATCGGCGCCACTCTCACCGGCCGACCCGAGGATGAGGGCATCCGCATCGAGGGCTCGCATCTGCTGACCCCGGAGACGCAGGTCACGACGCATTACTTCTATTCGCACACCCGCAACGTGGCGCTGGACAGCGAAAGTGAGGACGAGCGGGTGCGCAACTGGCACCAGGTTGGGTTCAACCAGCAGGACAAGCCGATGATCGAGGCGGTGCAACGCCGGATGGGCGGCGTCGAGCTGCTGGAGCTGCATCCGATCCTGTTCTCGATCGATGCGGCCGCGATGCGGGCCCGACGCATCCTGGCTCGGCTGCGTGGCGAGGAGCAGCCGGACATAATCAGCCAGGAGGCCGCCGAATGAGCGGGACCATCGCCACAACCACCGCGGGTCTGCGCGGCACACAATGGAACCCCGAGCGGCTGCCGGACGGCGTCAGCATGAGCGTGCATCCTCTGCGCACCGAGGATGGCTCGTCGGTCACCGGCTATCTGTTCCGCAGCGGCGGCGAGCGGAGCGTGGTGTGCGCCATGCACCCGCGCGAATTGATGGTGGCCTCGTATCTGGTGCCCGAGGTGCTGCGCGGCGGCTGTGCCATGTGGATGATGGGGGGCCGTTCACCCGGCAACGATCTGCGGCTGGAGCATGAGACCGCCCTTCTGGACCTCGCCGCCGGTCAGCGGTTTCTGCGCGAGCAGATGGGGTTTGAACATTGCGTGCTGCAAGGCACCTCCGGCGGCGGGCCGCTCGCGGTTTTCTATGCCCAGCAGTCCAGCCGCCCGGCCGAAGCGCGCATCAAGCGCTCGCCCGCCGGCAAACCGACCGGGCTCGACACCGCCACCCTGCCACCGCCTGACGGCGTCATCCTGGTGTCGGCGCATCTCGGCCAAGGCAAGCTGATGCTGAACTGCATCGACCCGGCGGTGATCGACGAAGCCGATCCGTTGTCGAGCGACGACACGATCTCCGCCTTCAGTCCGATCAACGGCTACCGCCGCGCGCCGCAAAGCTCAAGCTATACGCCAGACTTCCTCGTTCGCTACCGCGCCGCCCAACTGGCCCGCGTCGAGCGGATCGATGCCTTCGCCCGTGCCCAGGTCGCCCGGCGCGCTGAGGCCCGCAAGCGGCTGAAGGAGACACCCGGCCGTGCCGACGCGATCCTTGCCGCGTATTCGCCGATTTTCCAGGTGTGGCGCACCGACGCCGATCCGCGGTGTTTCGATCTCTCGCTCGACCCGTCCGACCGTGCCTATGGCACGTTGTGGGGGGCGAACCAGGTGGCATCCAACTATGGCAGTGTCGGATTCGGCCGGGTCTGCACGCCGGAGAGCTGGCTGTCGAATTGGTCGGCGCTCTCGTCCAATGCGTCCATGGAGGCATGCGCGCCGGATCTGCGGGTGCCGACCCTGATGATCGAATACACCGGCGACAACAGCGTGTTTCCCGCCGATGCCGAGGAGATCTTCGGCTGGATCGGGGCCTCCGGCAAAACACGCCACCGCATTCACGGCAATCATCACGGCCAGGCGATCCGGCCGGATGCGCCGAGCGGGCAGCTTGAGGCTGGGGCGCGCATTCGGGACTGGCTGGAGGCGCAGCGCTTCGCGGGCGGCGGCGCATGATCCGGCGCGTCGGCATTCTCGGCGGCGGGCCGGCCGGGCTGTATCTGGCGATGCTGATCCGCAGGCGACGGCCGGACATCGACGTCATTGTGATCGAGCGCAGCCCAGCGGATGCCACATGGGGCTTTGGCGTGGTGCTGGCCGATGGCGGGCTGCGGCAGCTGGAGGCGGCGGATCCGGGCTCCTACCCCGCCATCCGCGACGTGCTGTTCTGGACCGAAGGCCAGATTTTCACGGTGTCCGGCGAGGACGTACCGCTCGACAAATCCCGCAAAGGTGGGGCTGTGAAGCGGCTTGATCTGCTGCGCGTTCTCCAGGCCCAGTGCCGCGAGCTGGGGGTTGCGCTGCATTTCAACACGGTGATCGCTGACCTGACGGTGTTTGATGATTGCGATGTCGTGGTCGGCGCGGATGGCAGCAATTCGCTGGTGCGCGACAGCCACGCGCGCGCGTTCGGCACCGAAAAATACCTGCTGACCAACCGGTTCGCCTGGTTCGGCGTTGATCATGCCGTTGATCAATCGCACCTGAACTTCAAGCCGGTGCCAGGCGGCGCGCTGGTCGGGCATTATTATCCCTACGCGCCCGATCGCAACACCTTCGTGATGGAATGCGACGCGCCCACCTGGGAGGCGCTGGGCCTGGACGTGAAATCCGACAGCGAGCGCCGGCGGATCACCCAATCCTTCTTCCGCAACGAACTCGGTGGCGCGGAGCTGGTCGAGAACAATTCCATCTGGCGCCAATTCCCGGTGATCACCAACGAGAACTGGTTTCACGACCGTTTTGTGCTGGTCGGCGACGCGCTGCGCACCGCGCATTTCTCCATCGGCTCCGGCACGCGCATGGCGCTGGAGGACGCGATCGCGCTGGCCGACGCGCTGACATTCGGGCTGGAGCGGGAGGCCGCCTTTGCGCGTTATGTCGAGATCCGCGCCCCGGCCATGGAAAAGCTCCGGGCCGCGGCGGAACGCAGTTTCTCCTGGTATGAGCGGTTCTCCGAGAAAATCGCCGGCCAATCCGCGACGTCCTTCGCGCTGAGCTTTCTGCGTCGCACCGGCCGCATCAGCGACGAGCGTCTGCTGCGCGATTTTCCCGCCTTCGTCGCCCATGCCCGCGAAAAGGGCCTGGTGTTGCCCAAGCCTCTCGCATCGGAGCCCGTCGCATGATCCCGCCGCTCGAAGCGGTGATCGCAACCGCGCCATTCACCTTGCGCCGCGAGGTGCGCTGGTCCGACTGCGATCCCGCCGGCGTCGTCTTCACCGGAAAATTCAGCGAATACGTGCTGTCGGCCACCAGCCTGTTTCGCCGCCACATATTGGGGCCGCGCTGGGGCGAGGTCGGGCGCACGCTCGGCATCGACACCCCCGCCAAGGCGCTGTCTCTGGTCTTTCAAGGCCCGCTCTGGCCGGAGGATCTCACCGACATCACCGTCTGGGTCGGCGATGTCAGAACCCGCACCTTCGACATGCTGCTGCAGGCCGTGCGCGCCGACACCGGGGCGCCGGTGTTCATGGCCCGGCTCACCACGATCTGCATCTCCGCCACCGACCGGATGGCCTCCATGCCCTGGCCGGACGCCTATCGCGCGCCGTTTGCCGCCTATCGAGACCGCCATGCCGCGCCGGACGCGCTGAACAATCTCGGGCCGTAAGAGCCCTGTCTAACACAAAGAGGAAGCCAAGACTCATGTCGCAATTTGTGCCCAACGGACGCAAGGCCTGGCTCATCGCGGGATTGCTGTTCCTGTATTCAATCGTCAACTTCATCGACAAGCTGATCATGGGGCTGGCGGCCGTGCCGATCATCAAGGAATTCGGCCTCAAACCCGCCGAATACGGGGCACTCGCCAGCAGCTTCTTCTTTCTCTACGCGATTTCGGGCTTTC
Source organism: uncultured Rhodospirillales bacterium (assembly GCA_903891315.1). Lineage (GTDB taxonomy): Bacteria > Pseudomonadota > Alphaproteobacteria > Acetobacterales > Acetobacteraceae > CAIQQQ01. Next base: position 5,153 of record CAITEF010000090.1, read on the forward strand.
TCGTTGGCATCTTCGTGGTCAAGCGGATGAGCGCCAAATGGCTGCTGATGACATTGGTTGCGATCTGGACGCTGGCGCAGCTGCCGATGGTGTTCGGCAGCTCGCTCGCAGCACTCTATGCCGGGCGCATCCTGCTGGGTCTGGGCGAAGGGCCGGGCACACCGTCCGCCTATCACGCGCTGTACGGCTGGTTCACAAGCGACAAGCGCAACATGCCGACGGCCGTGCTGCTGGCGGGTGTCGGAGCCGGGTTTCTGATCGGTGGGCCGTTGTTGACCTATTTCATCAGCGGCTATGGCTGGCGCGCCGGCTTCATCGTCTGCGGCGTGGCCGGCGCGCTCTGGATGGTGTTGTGGGGCCTGTTCGGCGCCGATGGCCCGCTGCTGGAGGCGGTCGGCAGCAAGGCGGAACCATCCGATGAACACGTGCCGTGGGTGGAGTTCTGGACCGACCGCACCGTGGCAGCGAATTTCATCATGGCGATGGCCTGCTACTGGGTGACGGGCCTGTCGATCACCTGGCTCGCGCCCTATCTCCAGCTCGGCCTTGGCTACACGCCGAAGGACACGGGATGGCTGGTCTCGGTGATTCTGGGCTCGCAGATCGGCATTCAGATGGTGATCTCCTATGGCTCGCACCGGCTGCTGGGCGCCGGATTCAGCTCGCGGATCAGCCGCGGTCTCGTGACCGGCGGCAGCGTGGCGGTAGGCGGGGTGGCCATGGCGCTGGCGCCGGATATCGGCTCCTCCACGACGCAGGTTCTGTTGCTTGCGTTGGGTTTCACCTTGCCGTCGCTGTGCTTCGTCATCGGGCCTGCCGTGGTCGGCGAGGTCTCGCCGCCGCGGCAGCGTGGTATCGCCTTGCTTGTGACCTACTCGCTGATGACCGTGACCGGCCTGTTGTCGCCGATCATCACCGGGAAAATCGTCCAGGCCGCCGGCGCTGCGCCGCTGGTGGGATATACCCAGGCGCTGCTGCTCACCGGCGGAATTCTGGTGTTTGGCGGTGCCGTGGCCATGCTCGGCATCAATCCCGAGGCCACCCGCGCCCGCTTCGCCCGCAACCGTGCCCGCGAGCTTGCTTCCACCTGATCCGAAAGGCGTTGTCCGATGCCGAGCGAAACCCTTCACGATTCCGCGGCGCAAGACAGCGCCTTCACCACCAAGCGTGACTACCGGACCCGCGACGTCGATGTCAGCACGCTGAAGCACGCCGCGGAGGACGGCGTTCAGCTGGCGCTTGACGGCGTCGATCACAGCGCGCGGCCGACCTGGAAGCTGCGTGAGACCGTGACGTTCTACCGCGACGTGCTCGGCCTGCCCTTGGTGCACACCATCAGCGCGCGCGGCTGGGGCGCGCCGGGGCATCCGGATTTCCTGCATTTTTTCTTCGATGCCGGGCGCGGCGCGACCATCGCCTTCTTCTATTACATCGGCACCGACCGCACGCAGCGCTACGAGCCGGAGGATCATTACTTCTATTCCGCCACCCACACCGCCTGGGGCGTGCCCGATCGTGAGTCCCTGGAGCGCTGGAAGACCACGCTTGAAGCCCGCGGCATCATCGTCTCTGCCTACACGCGCCATGAAATCCTGGAATCGATCTATTTCCGCGATCCCAACGGCTATCCGCTGGAGATCACGCTCCGCCTGCGCGACATCGACAGGCTCGACAGCCGGGACGCAGCCCTCACCCTGGAGGCGGCAATCCAGGTCGAAGACGAGCACCGCGCAGCCGGAGACCGCCTGCGCGACATTGACACGGTGTGGCGCCGCAAGGCGAAGCTGGTGGAAACCCTGATCGCGGAGCGCTGAGATGGTGGTCATCTATGTGCTCGACGTGCCGGAGTTCCGCCCGGTCGTGGACACCTGCCGCGATAAGCCGGACTGCGTGATCTCGCATTCCGCCAAGGGCTACTGGCGCGTGGAGGCACCCAGCGAGATCGTGCTCAACCGTCGCGCGATGCAGATGAAGCCCGCGGTCTGGTACGGCCTGTTCACCGGCGGCCTCAACGGCGAGATCGCCGAATTCGGGCGGGACGAGGTGCGCGTGATCGGCACCAACAAGGCGCTGTGACCAACATCGTCCTTTCTGTTTTGGAGTGACCCCATGGCATTGCCGCTGATGTCGCGCCGCCTGTTCGGAGGATTCTGCTGCTGCGATGAGCCGGAGGCGCCGTCGTCCGGCCCGCATCTGCCACGGCGGCGGTTTGCGGCCCTGGCGGCGGCGGCCACGACGGTGCTGGCAGCGCCCGCCATCGCGCAGCCCGCAAAGACCGCGCGCACGCGTCTGGTCACCCTTGGCATCGCCGCCGGCCGCTCCGCCTGGCGCGGCTCCAAGGTCGGGGCCTTCTCCAGCGCCGTCGTGGTGGGGAAGGACGTCTATGTCATCGATTTCGGCAAAGGCTGGGTCGATCATTTCTTCGAGGCCGGGCTCGGTGCCCCCGGCAGGCCCGGCTCCTCCGGCGGGTTCGAGAGCCTTCGGGCCGGCTTTCTCACCCATCTGCACGCCGATCACGTGACCGACCTGCCTGAATTGATCCTCTACGGTGCCACCGACGGCATGGCACGGCGCTCCCAGCCGATGCCGATCATCGGTCCAGGCCCGGGCCTCCTGCCGAACCGGACGAAATTCGCAGCCGTCCGGCCGGTGAGCCCGGACAATCCGACCCCCGGCACCGCTGACATGATCGAACGCCTCTATGCCGCCTTCGCCGCGGATCTCAACGACAACATGTTCGACAGCGGCATGCCGGACCCGCACAGCTACCTCGTCGGGCGAGATATCTCCCTGCCTTCCGGCATCACGCTCGCGATTGACGCGCCACCGCCGTTGATGAAGCCGTTCGAGGTCTATCGCGATGAGAACGTGGCGGTATCGGCGATCCTGGTCGATCACGGCGCGATGAAGCCCAGCTACGGCTATCGGTTCGACACCGCCGACGGCAGCATCGCCTTGTCCGGAGATACCGCTGCCAGTCCCAACGTTATTGAACTCGCCCGCGGCGCCGACATTCTCGTGCACGAGGCGCTCGACCGGCGCTGGGCCTATGGCCTGTTTCCGGCACCGATGACGGAGGCGCAAAAAGCCAAGCTCAACCATCTCACCGGCGCCCACACGGCCGTGCAGGATATTGGCCCGATCGCCCAGGCCGCCGGGGTGAAGCTGCTGGTGCTGTCCCACCTGGCACCGTTCGACCTGCCGGAGCACGAATGGCTGCAGGAAGTGCGCGGCTTCGGCGGACGCGTGAAGGTGGCAAAGCCTGGCATGTCGGTGCCATTGCCACTTGAAACACTCTAAGTAGCGGACGCGCCGCATGGCAGTTAACAAAGCGCGGTTAGGGCAGCCCGGTTCTGTCGCGTCGGTGGCCGGTCGATCGAGAGGTTATCGAAACCCGGTCTCATCTGGTTCGCCATCTGCATCAAATGTAGAGAAAGTCGCTTGTTACGGCCGATCATACGCTGATCCCATTTAACACGCCTCTCTCCGGCCAGGACGTTTGGTCCGTCTGCACCCATGATCTTCTGGAACCTTTTGAAGGGCAGGATGTCGATGAGTGAGGAGTTTGGTCTGAGGATGTCTACCTTGTGCGAGTTCGGTAAAGTCGGCTCCAAGCCCCTGGACCCTCTGTCTTGAGGAAATCCGATCACCCCGGCCGATCCGTCGGGGG
>CAITEF010000091.1 GCA_903891315.1 uncultured Rhodospirillales bacterium
CAAGCTCCTTCAGGTTAATCATGGCAGTAATGGGCCCCATGATGGATCCGAACCATCGAGTGGTGTCAGAATGTGGCGCTCGTTCGCACCAGTGAGATCAACCGACCAAATTTCTGATCGGCCGGAACCACGTTCCAGTCGGAAAAATGACAGCACGCGTCCGTTAGGCGACCATGTCGGGCCTTCGTCCTGCCACCGGTCGGTAAGTATCCGCTCATTGTTACCTGAGGGTGACATGACACCGATGCGGAACTTGCCGCCACCAATCTTGGTGAACGCAATGCTGTCGCCGCGCGGGCTCCAAGATGGCGTTGCATAACGGCCTTCGCCAAAACTGATGCGATGTTCGTTGCTGCCATCGGCGTTCATGACATAAAGCTGCTGCGTTCCAGAGCGGTCGCTCTCAAACACAATTTTGCTGCCGTCGGGCGAATAGCTGCCTCCGGTGCTAATTCCTGGCGCTTCGGTGAGCCGTTGCGGCTCGCCACCGCCGATCGGCACGCGGTAGATGTTGGCATTGCCTGCGATCGACATCGTAAACACCACATAGCGATTGTCAGGCGAGACACGCGGCGCAAAGGTCAGATTAGGGCTGTTCACGACAAGCCGCTGTTGCCCCGTCCGCATATCAAATACATAGACCCGACCGCGATCGCCCGCATAGCTCATGTACACCAATGGTTGCTGATTGGGTGCGAAGCGCGGCGTCAATGCGATGTTCTGGCCGTTGGTGAGGAAGTGATGATTTGCGCCATCCTGGTCCATGATCGCCAGCCGCTTGATCCGCCTCGCCTTGGGCCCTGCCTCTGAGATATAGACAATGCGGCTCTCAAAATACGGTCCCTCGCCCGTGAGCCGCGCATACGCCACATCAGCGCATTTATGTGCCGCGCGCCGCCAATCGGTTGGCGCAACATTGAACCCTTGCCGTGTCAGTTCGGTCTTGGTTACCACGTCGTAGAGATAACAGCCGACCGTCAGCGACCCATCTGCATTCGCACGGACAAACCCTTGCACAAGCGCTGAAGCCCCCGTCGATGACCAAGTGCCAAAGTCCGGCGCGGTTACTTGATCATTACTGACTGGCGCGAGCCGGTCAGCGGGAAGGGGGTTGAACAGCCCAGAATTGCGCAAATCAGCGGTGATCACTTCGGTCACTTGCCGACCCAATTGTGTCGTGGTGCCGGCAGGTGTCTCACGCGCTGTGGGTGTCGGCATGAACGGGATGGCGATCGGCGTTGGCGCAGACATGCCGCCAACCACATCAACCTCGATCGGTGCCCCCGATTGTGCGGGCGGCGTATTCGGCTGCGGCGGCGCAGGCTTTTGTGCGGTCTGCGCTGCGGCGTAGCTCGAGACAGTCAATAGAACGGCAGAGAGAAGTAATCGGGTCTTCATATCAAATCCTTATTGACCATCGGGCCGCAGGGTAAACGTGGCAGAGATATTGTTCCAGCCGCGATTGGCGCTGTCTGCGTAAAGTTCTGGCGGCAGGTGATACGGTGAACACTGAACATATGCCGCAACCGCAAGTTCCTTCACGCGTTGAGCGTATCGCCGATTTTCATCGTCAATGCCTGTTTGGCTGGTCATCTGCGGTTGATTGGCAAGTGTGCCATCCTTGTTGAAATGCAGCGTCAGCTTGGTGGTGATATGGCTTGCACCCGGGCCAGGATTGAGCGCTCGATCTGCACAAGGTTGAACTTGTCGCCGCAGCGCTTCGGAAATGCTAGCAATTGCTTTGCTGTCAATCGTCGCGGCCTTTGGCGTATTGCTGCTGCTCGTGCTGGGTTTATCGCTCACGCCGTCGAGGAAGTTCGCGCTTAGTCGCGCACCCTTGGGCCTGGCCGGAGTTGTGGCTGCTGCCAGCGCGAGATCGGTTGCAAGGTGCGAGGGCTTTGCGGTGGGTTTGGCCGCGGCGGCCTTGGGTGCGGGGAGTGGTGTTGACTTCGGTTCTGGCTTCTTAGCCACCGCAGGCACGGGCGCAGCTTTTATGATCGGCTTAACTTTTGGTGCGGGCTGTGGCGCAGGAGCCGCCGCCGGCTCCGGCGG
>CAITEF010000092.1 GCA_903891315.1 uncultured Rhodospirillales bacterium
CAATGCGGTGAAGTTCACCCAGAGCGGCTCGGTTGAACTTTCCGTTGGGCGGCTGCGCAAAGAGGCCGATGACGGAAAAATCTGGCTGCGATTCTCGGTGGCCGACACTGGAATCGGCATTTCCGACGAGCAGGCCGGACGGCTGTTCCTGCCATTCGAGCGCGGCAGCGAGTGGCGGGACACGCGCCATACCGGCACGGGGCTGGGCTTGGCCATCTGCAAGCGTCTGGTCGACATGATGCACGGGACCATCGAGGCCACCGGCGTGCAGGGCGAAGGCTCGGTGTTCTGGTTTGACCTGCCCCTCGGCGTTGCCACCGCCCAACAGATCCCGGCCAAAACCGAACTCTCGGTGGCAACGGTCGGAGAGCCTCGCCCGATCCGCATCCTGGTGGCCGAAGACAGCGAGACCAGCCAGATCGTCGCGCGCAACTTCCTTGAATCCCTCGGCCACACCGTCACCATCGTCGACACCGGACGGGCCGCGGTGGAGGCGGTGCAGCAGAGCGATTTCGACCTCGTGCTGATGGACGGCCACATGCCGGAGATGAACGGCCTTGATGCAACGCGCGAGATCCGCGCTCTTGGCGGCCGGTTCGCCCGTCTGCCGATCTATGGCCTGTCCGCCAACGTGCTCAACACCGACCGCGACATGGCCACAGCCGCCGGGATGGACGGCTACCTGACCAAGCCGGTGCGCAAGCCCGATCTTGCCCGGGTGATCGCCAGCCTTCCCGCACAAGCGGACGCTGGTGACTCCAAGCCCGCTATTTAGGCGCGTCCTCCGCGAAACCCTGTGGCGACCACGTAAAGCTCGCTCGACTCCTTGCGGCTCGCCGGGGGCTTGGCATGACGCACCACCGCGAAATGTTTCTTCATCGGGGCGAGCATGTCCTTCTCGGTGCCGCCCTGGAACACTTTGGCCACGAATGCGCCACCCGGCGCCAGAATTTCCATCGCGAATTCCAGCGCCATCTCCGCCAACGCAATGATGCGCAGATGGTCGGTCGCCGCGTGGCCCGTGGTGTTGGGCGCCATGTCGCTCAGCACCAGATCAGCCTTGCCGCCGAGCAAGCCAGTCAGAATCCCAGGCATCTCGGGGTCGTTGAAGTCCCCCTCGATCAGCTTCGCCCCGGCGATCTTGTCCATCGGCAGCAGATCGACCCCCACCACCTCAAGCGCGCCCCGCTTGATCGCCACCTGCGTCCACCCACCCGGGGCCGCCCCCAGATCGACCACCCGCGACTCCGGCTTGATCAGTTTGAACTTGTCGTCCAGTTCAATCAGCTTGAACGCCGCGCGCGACCGCCAGCCCTGCGCCTTGGCGGCGACGACGTAGGGGTCGTTCAACTGCCGGGCGAGCCAGGCCTGCTGCGAGGTGGTCTTCTTATGGCTCTTGCGCAGCGTGACCGTCAGCGAGCGCGTCGAGCCCGAGGGCGATTTCGCCGTCGATGCGGATGCGCTGGTGGAGCGGACCGTGCTGGCCTTGCCCGGAACGCGGGCCGGGCCACGTGAGGTGGGTTTCTTTGTCATGATGATGCGACGTGACGCCTGTCTGCCCTGAGGTCAACCACGACCATTGTAGCGTGGCATCGGTGGGCGGCTGCGATCGGCGCGAATGAGACGCATCAACAGCCCCTCGCGCAGGCCACGATCCGCCACCACGACCTCCGACGCAGGCCAAAGCGTCTGGATCGCTTGGAAGATCGCGCAGCCTGGCAGCACGAAATTCACCCGATCAGGGCCGACGCAGGGATGCTCGGCCAGCATCTTCGGTCCCATCTCGCGCAATTCGCTCAGTGCCTGCATCGCCGCGTCGCGTGACAGCACGAGACCGTCCACCGCAGGCCGGCTGTATTGCTTCAGGTCGAGCACGATCCCGGCCAAGGTCGTCACGGTGCCCGATGTTCCCAGCAGCCGCACGCCGCCCTGGCGGATTTCCTGGCTGATCCGGTGCACCTGCTCGAACGGCACCAGCCGGGCGATGACATCCTCCATCATCGCGGCGAACCCGTCCGGGTCGAACCCGGCGGAACCAAAACGATCGGCCAGCGTGGCCACCCCCACCGGCAGCGAGACATAGCCGCAGAGCTGCGGTGGTGAATGCTCCTCGATGCGCACCCAGACGAGTTCCGTCGAGCCGCCGCCGATATCAAACAACAGAGCCCGACGCGTTCCCGGCCCCAGCAGCGGCGCGCAGCTATCCAGCACGAGGGCGGCTTCTTCGCGGGCGGTGATGATGTCGAAATGCAGCCCGGTCTCGCGCTCGATGCGGGCGAGGAATTCCGGTCCGTTGGCGGCCTGACGACAGGCCTCGGTTGCCACCGCGCGCAGCGATCGCACCGGACGACGGCTCAGCCGAGCGGCGCAAGCCTGCAATGCCTCCGCCGCACGATCCATCGCGGCCTCGCTCAGCCGACCGGAGTGATGCAGCCCCTCACCCAGGCGGACGATGCGGCTGAAACTGTCAACAACCCGAAACCCATCGGCCTGGGCGGCACCCAGCAACATCCTGCAATTGTTCGTGCCGAGATCAAGCGCCGCGTGCAAAGGCAACACGTTGCGTGAGATCGGCTGCAGGGTGTTTTCCCGAGAGGCGGACATCAAGTGACTTTCTGGCACAAATCTAGAATGACGCGCGCGCGCGTCGAACGGCAAGGTTTTTGCCTACGCGTGTTACAGATTCCCGCCCATTGGTGGTTGCATACCGACCGGCAGGGTGTTAGACGCTGCCCCCCGCGCAAAGCGTCCGATGGGGGATAGTTTAGCGGTAGAACTTCCGACTCTGACTCGGAAAGCCTTGGTTCGAATCCAGGTCCCCCAGCCACTTCCGTTGCGCGAAGAGATCAGGCTCATCCGGCAAACGGGGGCCTTTTTGCTATCCGCCACCGATCCGCCCCCACCACGCCGGGATCGATGCCGGTCACGCGATACATCTTTGGCACGTCCAATCCAACCGACAGGCACCAGAAGCCGAATCCACGCGGCGGGGCAAGCCTTCAGACCAAGTGCGGGATCGTGATCGCCAACAAAATAATCCCGGACACCGTCAGCAACCCCAACACCACACGCCGGAAGGCGAGATCGGAGAACCGTCGGTAAAGCCGCGCCCCGATCAGAGTGGGAACCACCACACACACCGCCAACGGCAAGAACAGCGGCAATGCGCGATCCGGCACGGTGCCGCTGGAGAAATAGGCAATGATCGTCACGGTGTGCATCGACAGGTTGAACACCTGAAACACCGCACGCTGCGCATCCCGCTGCCAACCGCGCAAAGCCGCCCACAAAGTCGGCGCGGGCCCGGTCAGCCCGCCAAGCCCGCCCATCACACCGCCGACCATCCCCACCGCCGCATCGGCCAGCCGTCCACCGCCGGTCACATGGGGCAGTTGGCGGGCAAACAGCATCACCGGGCACCACACCACCAGCAGCAAGCCCACGCAGAACTTGAACGTCACCGGATCGATATGCCACAGCAGCAACACGCCAATCGGCACACCCAAGACGCCACCCGCCACGAAGGGCGCCACGCGCCTGATGTCGAAGCTTTTGCGGATCGTTCCGATGGAGAGCAATTGGCAGATCAGCGAGCCGAAGACCACCAATGGGCCCACCACCACCGGATCCAGCGACCACGCCCAGAAGGCCAGCGCCATCAGCCCGAACCCGAACCCCGAAAGCCCCTGAACGAAGCCCGCCACCATGCCGCCGATCACGACGATCCAGACTGTCTGGTCCAAAACCAACCCCCAGACGGAACCCCACGACCGTCTCCCTCACCCGCATGTCAGTCGATTTCCCCCCGAACCGCAATCCACCAAGCCCCGTAGGGTGCGATCTCGAAGGAATCGCACCAATATCAATCACAACCCGGAACGTTAAAATCGCCTCTCTACGCCAGCGCCCGAAGCCGTTTTAATTCTTCGCGGGCCCGCTCCAACCGCTTCTCCCGCCGCGCCCAAGTGATCACGCCGCGCGGCAACGGAATCTTGTCAGGCTCTGGCTTCGGGCGCGGCTTGCGCGGTTTGCGAGGTTTCGGGGCTCTTGGAGGCGTTGCCACCCAAGCCAGTTCATCAACGCCCAAAGCCCGCAGCAAGGGCCGCAGCACACGCCGCGCTTGGGGGTATGAGTTCAGCATCGCGACCATTTCCGGCTCGGTCGTCAGCAGGTAGACCAACTGCGAGCGATACCCCATCGCCCGGTATCCACCCGGCCCGACGATCCAGCCAAATTTCCGCGGTAGGCCGGGTCCACGACCCGCCGTGGCACCGCCGCGCCGAACCACACCGTCCCGCCGCGTCCCAATGCGCAGCTTTCCGGCGCGAAACCGCACCAGCATCCGCTCAAGCCGCGCAAAGATCCGGCCCGTCCGATTGTAGAGCAGAATGGTGAGTTGCCCCTCCAGCCCCCAATACCCCATCAAAGACCGCAGCCCAGCCAAAATCATCCGCAGTCGAGCGGGGATGTCAGGCACCGATTGTGTGGCGGAGGCGTTGTGGTCCATCGGTGAGTTTAGACGATAACTCGCGCATGGCGGTCAATGTAAATCGCCGTCAAAATCCCGTCATCGCACGTTCCGTGGGGCGGAAGAGCGAAGCGTCATCCGCCGTTCGGGCAACCGGCGCACATGGCGGATGACGGCTCCGCCTCTTCCGCCCTACGCCGCCCTACCCTCCGCCACCGCATGGCACGCCACCTCAACCCCCGCCACCTTCGTCGGCAGCGGCCGCTCCGCCTTGCACCGATCATTCGCCAACGCGCATCTTGGATGAAACGTGCACCCGCTCGGCGGCGAAATTGGGCTCGGCACTTCACCGCCCACCGGCGTCCGCCTGCGCCCCACCGCCGAAATATCCGGAATCGCGTCCAGCAACAGCCGCGTATACGGATGCCGCGGCGTGCGGAAAA
>CAITEF010000093.1 GCA_903891315.1 uncultured Rhodospirillales bacterium
GCGCGGCGGGCTTCGGCGAGCGGGCCTTCACCGGCGACCGTGGCCGAGAGACGACGCAACATCACTGCGTCGGGGGCCTGCCAGAGCAGATTTGCGAGCAGCGCATAAAGATCAGCACGGGCAGCGTCGATCTCGTCGAGATTGTCGGGGATCGGGAGATCGGCCTCGGCATAGAGATCAGGGCGAAGTGTTGTGCGCGGGATGCCGGTGGCGGCTTCGATGGCGAGCACGCGATCCGGCGGCACACGCTTCCAGCCGGATATTGCCGGTTGTGAGACGCCGATGATGCGCGCCAGTGCGGAGACTCCGCCTGCCACGCCCAACGCCAATTCTAAACCCCTGTCCCGCATGGCGGTGCGTTATCCCCCTCGCCTCGCCGTTGCCTTTCACGTTTCCGTGCACGCCATAAGTCATCCTTATGTCACAAAATGCAAGAGTGTCAGACTGATCGTTTCGTTGAGTCAGACGGAAAAATCGGGGTTGCCCGCCCCCCTTTGCGCCGAACGCCAGCCTCGTAGGGTGCCAATTCCGTAGGAATTGGACCTTCTTGCTCGGCTTTCTGGCGCAATTCCTGCGGAATTGGCACCCTACCATCCGCAACCGGCTCTGGATCAGGCAAGGGTGGCGGCGGTAGGTCCGTGGTGCCGTTGATCACCCGATCCAAGAGCTTGGCCACCTGATCCACATCCGTCAGCGGCCCCCAGCCCGGCACGCCGTCGGGCACGGTGAAATCCCATTGGTAATCCGCCGGCCCGATATAATCGCGGATCGCCGCATCCGCCGTCCACACCCGCCGAAGTGCCGCCTCGCGCCAGCCATCGGGGAGGCGCTTTTTCAGCCAGCCACCAATCTCCTCCAGCGGGATGGTCTCGGCGGGGGGTGGGTTGGCGATTTCCTCCTCCACAGCAACGACAGGCGAGGGCGGTTCCGACTCAGCAGGCACCACCGCAACGCCACGCTTGCGGCGCGACCAGCGGGTGAGGAAGGAAGGGTCGTGCTCGTCGCTCATGCGAGATCTTCGGAATCCGCATCCGCCCAGCGGCGGCGCTTGCGTTTGATGAATTCGCGCTCGACATGGTGCTCAGCGACAAACGCCGCCACCACCCCCGCGATCTCCGGCGGCATTGGGACCGATTCGACTTGCAAGGTCCCGGTCTCCGAATACGCCTCGCCCTCCGCCGGATCGACGGTGACGGCCGCGACATGCGGCATAGCGCTCTCGTTCGGGCGCAGGATCACCCAGACCAGCGGGGCACTTGTTGCGAGGTTATCGCGATAGGTGGGGGTGTCGGTGCGGTGCAGATCGACATCGAAAGCACCGGCAAAGAACTGCTCGCCGCCATCATTGGCCCCGAGCTTGGTGCCGGGGGCGAGATCGGGCACGCCGGGCAGCACGGCAAGCGCACGCCACACCACATCCGCCCATTGGGTCACGGCGGGACGACGCTCCAGCACAACACCCACCGTAAAATTCGCCGTTGCCTCGGTCATGAATTCTCCCGCAATGGCAGGCCCATGATCAGATTCTGTGGCTTCATCCTCACCCGGCCCTCCGCATTGGCGGCCAGCATCAGATAGATCGGGCGTCCGACCATCGCCGGCAAGACCGGGGCATCGGCGGCTGGGATGGCGCGGTAAAGTGCGAGGAGTTGCTGGCTTTCGGGGAGCTCTTCGCCGTTCCACATCGCGTTGCCGATTCGGGTAGCATCCGGGTCAAGGCCGATGAACCAGTCGAATTCCGGCGTGTCGATGCGCGGCAGCGGCTCGATGATGATCTCAAAGCCGAGCATGTGCCGAATGAACGCCGCCATCGCCCGACCCAAAGCCGCCCGCCCGTCAAGTGGACCGCCGAGATCGAGCACCATGTCGAAGGCGTCTGAGCGGCCCCAGTAATCATGCGCGGTCTCTTCGGTAAGAACCGCGAGTTCGGCAGCCACCGGCGGTGCGAGAAACGCCATCAGCGGCACATGGCTGCGCTGATGCTCGGCGTGATCAACGATCTCCGAATCGGCGAGCAGCAGGGAATTGTTGTGCCAGGTAACGCGCTGCTCGCGAAAGAAGAGCTCGCCCGCGCGGACCATCTGGGCGTCATGCGTTCCGTGAAACGCATTGCGCAAAATGGCGTGGACGAACTGGTCGAGAATGGCGCGCGGCGTCGGGAAATCGGTCTCGCGCAGCAGGTGCAAATAGGCGGCCTCCAATGAGGGGGCCGCGACGAGGCGGTCGCGCAGGCCGAGGAAGAAATTCCAATTCTCGGCGGCATCCGGATCGGCAATGCCTGAGGTGGACCCAATTGCCCGTGGGTTGGCTAGGAGAGTGGCGTGCAAGTCGCGCTCGGCGTCGCAGGCTTCGGGAGGCGGTAGGAGTTCCGGGCGGGCGAGAAAGGCGCGCAGGAAATCGTCCGTCACCATCAGCCCGGCGGACGAGCGGTCGAGCAACAGATGGCCGGAGGAGACCCAGAATTCGTGCATGCTTGACGGCGCTATTTGGTGAAATACGGCGTCAGATTCCGCCTGATCCGGTCCAGCGGCTTTTCGTCCATCAGTGGGCGGACGAAACTCTGCCCGGTGATCGTCTCGTAGGCATGGATATAGACCTCCGATGTCCGCGCGATCATCTCGGCTGGAATTTCAGGCACCTCTTCCTTGTAGGGATCGCAGCGCGCGGTGACCCAGGCGCGGATGAAATCCTTGTCGAAGCTCTCCGGCCGCTCGCCCTTGGCGAATTTCTCGGCGTAGCTTTCGGCGAACCAATAGCGGCTCGAATCGGGGGTGTGGATCTCGTCGGCGAGGATGATGGTGCCCGCCGCGTCGACGCCGAACTCGTATTTGGTGTCCGCCAAGATCAACCCGCGCTGCTCGGCCATTTGCTGACCACGTGCGAACAAAGCCAACGCATAGGCCGAGACCGTGCGCCACTGCGCCTCGGTGAGCAGATTCTGCTCCAGAATCAACGCCTCGGTCAGCGGCTCGTCATGTCCGCCGTCGAACGCCTTGCTCGTCGGGGTGATGATCGGGGTTGCAAGTTTCTGATTGTCCCGCATCCCGTCCGGCAGGGTGACGCCATACATCTCTCGCTTCCCGGATTTGTACATCGTCAGAATGGACGTCGACGTGGTGCCCGCCAGATAGCCA